>CAYSVE010000356.1:0-6388 GCA_964434365.1 uncultured Anaerolineaceae bacterium
GTCGTGATGTCGTCGTGGAAGTGGCGGGGCGCGTTTAGAAGCCGGTGCAACGCGTTGAAGGCCGGGCGCGCCGCCGTGGCGAGGGCGTAAATCGCGAGGGTGGCGGCCCCGCGTGAGAGGTCGTTGTGCATGGCATAAAGGCGGTCGCCGTCGATGTGCAGCCCAGCGGTGAACATCGTGTTCGGCGGTGTGGCAAACGGCGCGAGGGTGCCATCATCGGCGAGGGCATAAATCGTGCCGTCCGTCGCCGAGCCGACGAA
The DNA here is from genome assembly GCA_964434365.1 of uncultured Anaerolineaceae bacterium. GTDB lineage: Bacteria > Chloroflexota > Anaerolineae > Aggregatilineales > Phototrophicaceae > CAYSVE01. Next base: position 261 of record CAYSVE010000356.1, read on the forward strand.
GAAGCGCGCGCCGTCCGCGTCCCAGGCCAGCCCCTCGGGGAACAGGCCGGGCCTTTCGATGATGATGGGGCCGGTCAGTTGGGTCAGCAGCAGGCACAGCGCGAGCAGTTTTTGCATAGCCGAAGATTAGCGCGTATCACGCGTCGATGCTGTTTTGCGCGGAGAGCGGACTTGTTCCGCGCAAAACGTCGGGTTTGCAACTTTTAGTGCGAGGGTTTTTTTGTGTGTGGGCCGGTCACCGCGTCGAACCGTGAAGGGGCGGGGGCGCGTGGACACGGCCCTTTTCCATGCCTCGCCCGCCTTGCCGCCACGCACAAACCGTGGCATCTACACCGCCGCGCGCGGCAGCGAATCGAGCGCGCCGAGGGTCGTCACGCACAGCACGCCGTCCATCGCAAACGCGATCACGCCGTGGTTCGTCAGCGCGAGTGCACTCGTCGCGAGCGTCGGTACGGGCATTTCGGCGAGCAGTTGCACCTGCGTGGCATCCGCCAGCAAATCGATTGCGAACTTCTGATGCGTGAACTGTAGCTCGGTATAGATTCTCAGCACGCCGGTGTCGGTGTCCGTCGTGGCGAACAGGCGGCCATCGGGCGAGCAGGCCATCCGCCCCACCGGGTAGGGCATGTACAACCGCTTCACCACGCCGCCGTTTCGGTTCATCGCAACAACCTGCGCCCCATCGGAGGCAAACAGAATACCGCCGTTATCGGCGATGGCGAGTTCTGGCAGCAGCACATCCTCGGGGGCCAGCCCAATATCGAAGCGACCGATGCGCTGTGTGCGCCGATACAGGTGCAACAACCCACCCTCATCGAGCGCGGCCACCATCCCCTGTTGACGGTCCATCGTCACCGCGACGAACCCGGCATCGGCGAGTGGGGTTTCGCCCGTCTCGTCCTCGAAGGTGAGGCCGTCGCCGCCATCGTACAGCCGATAGACGCCCGTCGCCGTCGCGTGGATCGTCAGGCGGGGTAACCGCACTTGCGGCAATGGCGTGCCGAGCGGGTCCTCCATTTCTTCGAGGAAGGTGCGCCAGTCCTCGCTCTCGCGGTCGAGCGTGGGGGCTAGGAAGGTGCGCTCACCCATCGCTGCGCCGCTGCCCAACGAAAAGAAGTGTGCGACATGGGGCGCAGGCCACGCCACTACCACCGAGCGCTTGCCGGTCAGCACATCGATCCGGTACACGACACGATCTGTAAGATGCACACGCCACGCCATGAGGGGGAATCCTTGGGATATTCTGGCAGAACATTGGGATATATTTCCCAAGTATCCCAAAAAATTTGGGATATGCCAACAGGATACAGCAATTTTTTCCCAGGCACAACCAATTTGGTCCATCAGTTGCCACATTCATCGGTCGCCATGCCATGCGGCCCCAGCGATTGTTAAGTTCTGGTGGAATTTAGAACATGCGGTCTATGCTGTGCTACACTGAGCCTGCAAAGCCAAAGACCGTCCACGTGTAAGGAGCAAACAATGACGACTGAGCAGATTCAAGCGGGTTATGCGCCCGTCAACGGCCTGCACATGTACTACGAAATCATCGGCAGTGGGCAACCGCTGATTCTCATCCACGGCGGGGTTGGCACCACCGACATGTTCGGGGCGAACCGCCACCTCCTCGCACAGGGGCGTAAGGTCATCGCCGTCGACTTACAGGCGCATGGCCGCACCGCCGACATCGACCGGCCCATGGCCTTCGAAGCGATGGCAGACGACATCGCCGCGCTTATCGCTCACCTTGACCTCGGCCCAGTGCAGATCATGGGATTTTCGCTGGGGGGTGGGGTTGGCCTACAAACGGCGATCCGTCACCCAGGCCTTGTGGAGAAACTCGTCGTGGTGTCGTTTCCGTGCCGGTTTGGGGGCTGGTTTCCCGAGGTCGCGCAGGGCTTCGCAGGCCTTAATGCCGCCGCAGCCGAAGCGATGAAGCCCTCGCCCATTTACCAGACATACGCGGCAGTGGCACCCCACCCCGAGCACTTCCCGCAGCTGGTCGAGAAGCTCGGCGCGTTCCTCCGGCAGGACTACGACTGGTCGGCGGAGGTGAGCCAGTTGCAGATACCGGTGATGCTTGTCGCTGGCGATGCAGACAGCATCGCCCCGAGCCACATCGCCGAGTTCTACGGATTGCTAGGCGGCGGCCAACATGACCCCGGCTGGGATGGGTCGGCGGGGCGGTCGTCGGCGCAGTTGGCTGTGCTGCCCCGCAAAACCCACTACGACATCCACACCGCGCCGGAACTGGCTGCGGCGGTGATTCCCTTCCTCGACTAACGTGTGACGAGAGGTGCGTGTTCTCGGCAGTAGCACGCACCCCTCAGGCTGAGTCTCGTTATGGGTCTATGTATTCCTCCTTGAGAAATGATCGAGTTCTTTGCGAATTTATTGAGGTACGAACTTGGCAAAGGCGTAACAAGTACACGTATAGGGGCCTTACCTTCCACACAGTCTTGCCCGCCGTTTGAAGATGCTTATCGCCCAAGATGTGCGTTTCGATCGCACCGACAGCGCAGCAGGTGAAACAAGCGCTGTCGCGACAAATTTTATGCCGACAATAAATGGGTTGGTCGGTGGATCAAATATCACGAAGGGCATCTGTCCGGATTTGTTGAGATACCACCTAAAGCAATTTCTTGCAGGCCATGAGCCTCAATTATCTGGCAAAGTTTGGTGTAGTTTATGTATGGGATGCAGGCAAGCATCGCCTCACCCAAACCCCAACGTCGGGAGTAAATGCACGAAACGACATAAATTACTCCTTTCGAAGCTTGCTCATACATAATATACCATATTTTCGCATATCAATTTACATTTTCATGAATAATTCACAGGGGCAGATCAAGTGTTCCTATGCATAGATAGGAGAGGTGCATGGCAGAAGCAAAGGCGCAGTTGCTACCTTTACGTATACCTGGAGCGCAGTCCACGCGAAGATATAGTGGCGTGAAAACCTGGTTCATAGCGGCTCACAAATGATGCAAATCCCTGTAATGTATTCCGCCGAGTACGAAATTTGCCCCAAAACTATCCGAGGCTGCTTGTCCTAAAATTCGACATTAATGACCATATTCTCATCACCATCTACTTTATCGATATCGGTGTATTGCACAATTGGAGTGAGATTGCGACCAGCAAAGCGCCGCGCCAGCGAATGGGTGTAACCGTAAATCAAATCGTCCGGATAGGGGGTCGAGTTAGTTACTTGGATCAGGTGTGGGTTTATCTCGGTTACGATAATCTGATCATTCGCGGCCTTATTGCGATGATTCAGATCGTAGATACTCGACAAGAGGCTGAGGCCCTCAAAAAAAGTTTCAACTGGTGGCAATTGGGCGGAGTCTATGACCTCGATAACTTGTTGACCTACCGCTACTAAGGCTAACAGTTCCTCTCCACTTGTTTTTACCTCATATAAAATATCCAGCGGAACTTGTTGAGAATACCACCGATTGGACACAATCTCGCTCAGATGGTGTTTCTTTAGAATCGGGAGAATAGTTTCGGCGAGCAGATTCGTTGAAAGAGCAGATAACGAACTGCCAGTTAATTCAGCCTCTGTCCCGGACGCAACGAATTTCTTCATTTCAACCCTTTCTACATGTCAATAACTCATGGATAGACGTAATTCGCGAGCATTTTGCGTTTGCTGCTCCGCGTTTCGCAGCCTCTTGATCTCGTCTTCGGTGAGGTGAAACTGTCTTTTACTCATGCCACCAGTATACTCTTTCATTTGTCCATTAGTTTGCAAAAATCGGGTTGAACGCGTACCCCGGCAAATCGGTGAGGCGTTGCGGCCCGCTTCCACCCGCATCGACCGGGAAGCGGAAGAGGTTGCCCGCCCCGTCTTCGCGCACCAACGCGACGATGCCCGCGCCATCCGGTAACCAGGTGGGGGCGTTTTCGGTCGCGAACCCACTGCCGAGCGGTGTTTCGGTCCCGGTCGCGAGGTCGGCCACGAATAACTCCCAGGTCAGCGGGTCGCCGACCTGCATCATATACGCGAGTTGCGTGCCATCTGGGCTAAACCGCGGATAATCCGCCTGACCCGCGCCCCCCAACGCACTGATGAGGCGCTTGTCGCTCCCGTCGGCGTTCATCACGTAGATGTCGCGGTCGCCGTGGTTCGGGTTGCCGAGCGCGGTGTACGCAACCTGCGTGCCGTCTGGCGACCATTGCAGGCGCTCGTTCGCGCCGCCGCCGTTGGTGAGGTTGGTCGTCGTACGGGTTTGCAGGTCCACGGTGAGGATGTCCCAGCTATCGCCCACCCAACCTGCGAACGCGAGCATTTGCCCATCCGGCGAGAAGTGTGCTTCGAGCGAGCCGGTCTCTGTGAGCGTCAGCAGGGGGCTATCGCCGCGCACATCGGCGATGGCCAGGGGCGACTCCCAGCTTGGCCCGCCGATTTGCTGCACGAGCAACGTGTTGCCATCCGGCGAGAACTGCGGCGACTGCACATTCGCGATGCGGCTCACAACGCGCCCGTCACTCACCCGCGCAACGACCACATCGAAGGCCGCGCCGACCGTGCTGTACGCGATGTGCTCGCCCGTGGGCGACATCACGAAAATGCCGATTGGCTCGTCGTCGGCGGTGAAGGTGAGTTGGGTCGTGGTGCCGTCGGCGCGCAGCCAGTAGACGTTGCCCGTTGGCGGGCCGAACATCGCCGGGCCTGTGACATATAGCACCCCATCGACAGCAGGTGTCAGCAGTCCGACCCCGTCGGTTGGCAGGTCGGCGAGGGGGGTGGCGGTCTCGGTCGAAAAGTCGTAGCGATAGACGGTAGTCGGGGTGGTGAAGTTGTCGGCGGTGTACATGAAGTACAGCGCGCCGGTTTCGGTTTGTGCGGCGGCGAAAGCCGTCGTGAGGGCCAGCGCAGCGAGAATGAACAGGCGTTTCAGCATCAGCAGCATCGGTGGGGTCTCCCTTAGTGTGTGGGTTTTGTACCTGTAGTTTATGTCAGGTTTTGGCGGCGTGGGGTTCCGTGATTATGGGCGGCCCCTGCACGCTGCCCGTGCACATCTATACATATATTTGATCACCACAACAATCCCATCTCCGGTATACTGAAAGATGTAAAGGGACACGCCAGAGGTGGGGTATGCCGCAGTTTTTCATTTCCTACAGCCGGGTCGATACACCCGTCGTCGAGGCGCTATGGGAGCGCCTGGGGCAAATCTACGGCTACGATAACGTGTGGTACGACCGCAATCTGCGGGGCGGCGACCACTGGTGGGATGAGATCCTCAACGCTGTGGCCGCGTGCGACGTGTTCATTTACCTGCTCAGCAACGAGAGCGTGCAATCGCCCTACTGCCTCGCAGAGTTCGAAGAGGCCCAACGCCTGCAAAAACGCGTCATCACTGTGCAGGTCCGCGACCGCACCAACCTCCCGCCAGAACTCGGTGATATCCAGTATGTCGACCTTAAACGCGGCGTGGAAGACTCGGCGGCGATAACGCGCCTGTTTGCCGCCATCAATAAGCAAATCGAGATGATCCCGGCGCGCAAGCCGCGCCCCCTGTGGACGCCGCAAACGGCTCGTCCGGGGGTCGAAGATGTGCCGGAAACCCGCACTGCCGAGCACATGCAAACGCCAACGCTGCATCCACCCCCGGCGCAAGTGATGGCCCGACGGCAAGCGGCGGGCGGGCGCAATATGACGCTTCCGCTCGTGTTGGGCGGTGGGTTTGTCGCGTTGGTTCTGCTGGGTGTGGTGGCGGTGCTGTATCTGCCGCAGGCCTTAACGACGATCGCACCAGCCGACGCCGCCGAGACCGCCACGCCCGACGGCCCCACCGGGATCGTTAACCTTGAGAACCTGCCGAACACCTTCCGCACCGTCTACAGTGGCCCGAGCACCGGCTTCAGCCGCGTCGGCGAGGCTGAAGGGGGCGAAGAAGTCGTGTTGCTCGCGCAGAACTCGGGCGGCATGTGGCTGAAGATCAATTATCCGCCGGGCAGCATCCACGAGGCGTGGATATGGGGCGCTGCGATCGAAGCGGACGGCGTCGACATCGGTGCATTGCCGGAGGAAAACCCGCCGCCGCACCCCTCGGCGACGCCCAACCCCATGACGCGCACCGCATCGGCCATTGAGGCAGGCACACGTTTCGCCCAGT
>CAYSVE010000357.1:0-6350 GCA_964434365.1 uncultured Anaerolineaceae bacterium
GCGGGGCTAGCACCGCATCGTGGCTCGCGAGCATCGGCGTGTTGTGGGCCAACATCCAAAACGGCCCCCAGATTTACAGCCTGGGCGGCTGGCAACCGCCGTTCGGCATCGTGCTCGTCGGCGACCTGTTCTCATCGATGTTCGTGCTGATGTCTACCACGGTGTTGATGATGGGCCTGCTGTACGCCGTCGGCTGCAACGACAAGGTCGTCAGCCATCCGACATTCATCACGCTCTTTTTGGCGATGGAAACCGGCCTGCTGGGCGCGATGTACACCGGCGACCTCTTCACCATGTTCGTCTTCATGGAGTTGATGGTGCTCAGCTCGGTATCGTTGGTGGCCATCAGCGACAACAAGCTCGGCCTCGAAGCGGCCATCAAATACCTGTTCATCAGCAGTATGGGCACGCTGTTCTTGCTGCTCGGCATCGCCGCGACCTACGCGACGCTCGGCACGCTCAACTTTGCCGACATCGCCGCGCAGCTTGCCGTCGGCGACCGCCCGCTACTCGCCCGCGAGGCGTCCATCATGCTGGCGGCAGCCTTCCTGCTGAAGAGCGCAGTCTTCCCGTTCCACTTCTGGCAGCCCGACTTCCACACGACCGCGCCGACGCCGGTTCACGCGGTGCTGTCCTCGGTGGTGGTGAAGATCGGCGTGTACGGCCTCATCCGCATGACGACGCTGCTGTTCACGGGCGAAGTCGAACTGGCGACGACGCGCACGGTGCTGCTGGTGCTGGGCACGATTAGCATTTTCTTCGGCAGCCTGGGGGCCTTCCGCACCTACGACGGGAAGCGCATGCTGGCCTACAGCACATTCGGGCAAATCGGCTTTATTTTGTTGGGCATCGGCTGGGGCACGCCGCTGGCGCTGGCGGCGTCGCTGGTGTACGCCTTCAACCATGCGTTCATCAAATCGGCCCTGCTGATGCTGTTCGGCGTGGTGAGCAGCCGCACGCAAACGAAATCTGCCCGGCTGACGGAAGTCGCGGGGGTGGGGCACAGCCTGCCGGGGTTCGTGGGGCTGTTGTACCTGCTTGGTGGCATGGCGCTGGCGGGTGTGCCGCCGATGAACGGCTTCATCAGCAAGTTGGCGCTCATCCAAAGTGGGGTCGACGCGCAAATGTGGCTCACGGTGGGGTTGGCTGTGGGCGCGGGCATCCTCACGATGATGTACATGACGCGCACGTGGCAGCTCGTGTTCCAGCAAAGCCCGAACGAGGCGACGGTGCCCCTGAAAACCTATAACGACAATCCGCTGGCCCCGGCGCTGTTGATTTCGCTGTGTGTGCTGCTGGGCGTGTACGCCACCCCGCTGGCCGAACTCGCGACAGCCGCTGCCGACCAGATCACCGACGCGCCGATTTACATCGAAGCGGTGCTTGGCACCGACGCCGCGTCGATTTTGAGGAGGTAAATCTATGGATCACATCGGACTGAGAGTTCTTTTCGCGTTTCCGTTGGCGGTGCTGTTCATGGTACTCAGCGACGAGTGGAGCGTGGGCGGCCTGGTGGTAGGCTACGGCGTGGGCTTCATCGCGATGATGCTCACCGGCGATATTCCGTATCGGCTCAAGTGGTGGCGCGTGCCCTTCCAGGTGATTTTGCTGGCGCTGTACGCTCTACGCCTTAGCTGGGACATCATCCGCAGCAGCGTCGATGTGGCGCGGCGCGTGCTCGACCCCGACCTGCCCATCAACCCGGGTGAACTGACGATACCCACCCACGACGAACGGCGCGACGTGCTGCTCGCGGCGCTGAGTGCGCACGCCATCACGGTGACGCCGGGCGAAATGGTGATGGACTTCGAAGAAGTCGATGGTGAACCGGCGATGCACGTCCACACCTTGGATGTCGAGGCATCAAAAGAGACGATGGAACCAAAACAAACGCGGCGCGTATCGCTGCTACGGCGTGCAATCGGGGAGGCCGAAGAATGACGTTTTTGCTGAATCTCACACTCATCGTGCTGGTGTTGTTGCTGCTGCCCTGTGGGTGGCGGGCGTGGCGCGGCCCCACCACCGGCGACCGCCTGCTGGCGATTGACCTGACGACGACGCTGCTGGCCGGGGCGATGGTCGTGTTGGCGCTGCTGACGCGCCAGCCGATGTTCGTCGATGTGGCCATTGTACTGGGTGCCCTCAGCTTCATCGGCACCATCGGCATTGCGCGCTTTGTGGCCGAAGGGAGTGTGTTTTAAATGGTACAGACGATCATCGCCAGTATCGCGCTGCTGTTTGGCTTGTTCTTCTTCATTGTGGGTGTGGTGGGCATCATCCGCCTGCCCAATGTTTACAGTCGCTTGCACGCTTCCGGCAAGGTGGCGACGCTGGGCATGTTCAGCCTACTCATCGGCGGTAGCTTCGTTATCCCCTCGCTGATGCCGCGCCTGCTATTGTTGGGCCTGTTCTTCCTCGTGAGTGGCCCCACAGCCTCGCATGTTATCGCGCTCAGCAACCGTGCGGGGCACAACGCCAGCCCGGAGACGGCTGAAGAAGTGCCGATGTAGGCACATCGCCTGTGCGCCTGACGAACTGGGTCGGGCGCACAGCCCACTTCGCCGCGAGTAGCGCGCAACCCGGCTACCAAACCTCGCCGGGTCTAATCCCCTTCTTGTACTGCGCCACTCATCGCAATTCAACATAAAACGTACAAGGTTAGAAGTACGAAAGGCTATAGCGAATTCATTGTGTTGCGCCACGCTTTTTGTTACGATGAGTTCCGTAGGATTTAGAAATATTTTATTGCATTGAGCGTTTACGCGTGCAGGCCTAAACCGAAAGCATCGATGAACGACCAACAAGCAGCCCCCCCACCCGACGACGAAGAACGCACGATCGATCGTCAACCAGAAGCAACTCAGCGAAGGAATCGCCACCCGCGAGTTGCCACTAGACGAAGGCGATATACGAACACCTAATACGTTGTACTTCGAAGACCTGGACACCGGCAAGTCGGTGTTTGTTGCGCGCGAAAAAAGTGAGCTAATCATAGGGCGTCCCAGCTACTCGACGGGCGTGCTGCCCGATGTCGACCTGACGCCGTTAGGCGCGAAAGAAAAGGGCGTCAGCCGCAACCACGCGCGCTTGCTCAGCAATGGCGATGCGCTCTACATCCAGGATTTAAACAGCAGCAATGGCACACGGGTACGAGGCCGCCCTCTCGGCCCCATGGCTATCGCCGGGGTCCGCAACGGCTTTATCATCGAGTTCGGCGGCCTGGGCGTACGGCTCATTGTCACGTAGGCGCAGCACCGTTCGCGTTTTGTGCGCTAGTTTGTGGTACGGGCAGCCAGAAGATGAAGGTCGATCCTTCGTCTGGCATCGTCTGGACGGAGATGTCGCCGCCGTACTGGCGCAGCAACTCCTTTACGAGCGACAGCCCCAACCCCGTCCCCGGTATGTGGCTGCCCTTTGCCCAACCCCGATAAAAGCGGGTGAACAGATCACGTAAATCCTCCGGTGGGATGCCCGGCCCATCGTCGCTCACTTCGCCGATGATGTAGGCTCCGAACTCGTCGGACTGTTCGCCGGATAGGCTAAGCCGCTCCACCCGAACTGTCACATCGATTTCGCCACCCTCGGGGGTGTACTTCACGGCATTGCCGATAAGATTACGCCAGATGCGCGCAAAATCGGTGGGGTCGCCGGTGTAAACGATCTCAGGCGCACCGACCGACACAGCCAGCTTCAAATGCTTCGTTTCAGCGTTCGAGCTTAGCTCAGAAATCACCTGCTTGACGGTCGCCACCATGTCGAAGGGTTGCAGCATGCGGTCGACCTGGGCGGACTCCAAACGTGAGCTATCGAGGATGCTATCGATTAGCTCAGACATCACCCCGGCCTGCCGCACAATCTGGTCGATCTTCCGCTTACGCTTGTCGTCGTCGATTTTCTCGTAGTGGCTTTGCAGCATCCCACTGCTGAGGACGATGCCCGCGAGCGGGGTGCGCAGTTCGTGGTTTACGGTGGAGATGAACTGATCCTTCATGCGCTCGACATCCTTGAAGGCGGTAATGTCGAACACGGTGCACACGATATTGTTGAGGCTGTTGGGCACCAGCGCGAACGCCATTTCAGCATCGAAGGTGCTGCCATCTTTACGGCAGCACTTTAGCTGCGCGCGCACCGTTTTGCCGGTGTGCAGCGCCTCATCGAAGGCCAGCAACAACTGGGTCTGGTACGTCGGGCACACGACGACCGTCAGCGATTTGTCGTACAGCTCGTCGGTCGTGTAGCCGAACTGCCGGTTGAAGGCCGGGTTCACCACGTCGATGTTGCCGCTTTCGCCCACTAGCAAAATCACATCGGAGGCATTGTTCAAAATGGCCATCATCCGCTGGTTGAGGCGGCCAAGCTGCTCTGTGCGCACCTCCACACGCCGTTCGAGGGTGATGGCGTAGGCTTCGACTTCGGCATAAAGCTGGGCCTTCTCGATGGCGACAGCCGCCTGGGCTGCAACCGTGGCGATCACACTATGGTTCAGGTTGGCGCACGCATCGGGGTCGCTGCTCTCCCAACAGGCGACGCCCCACACCCGGTCGCCCACTTCCAGCGGGACGTATAGCCCGGCCCGAAACGGGATGGCAGTGGCAGCGGCCAACCGAAGCTGGTCGACGACGGCTGGCATCGCCTCGGGCAGCGCGATAAATTGTATGTTGGCGGTTTGCACGACCTGGGCGATAGGGCCTGTGGCGAGCGACAGTTGTGGGCAAGCTTCCACCGACCGCACATCGCCATCGAGCAGGGCGTACTGTGCAACACCGACGTTATCGGCGTTGCGTTTGAGGACGGTGAAGGCCTCCGTGGTCGATTCTTCGATGGGTAGCCCCTCGGCCAACGAGCGATAGATTTCATCGAGCACGAGCGTGCTGGCAAAGGCCAGCGCAGTGTCCTGCACGTACATCAAATCCATATTACGGCGCGCAAGCTGGCCGTTGAGGCGTTTGGTTTGCTGTTCGCTGCGCTTGCGTAGGGAGATGTTCTCGTGCGCGACGACGGCCCCCGCCTGCTCACCATCGACGAAGGGCGTCATGTGAACGACGTACCACACATCGTCCGTGAGGGCGTACTCCTGGGCGAAGTAATCGCGCTGGCCCGTGAGCACCTCGTGCAAGCCATTGCGCACGTTGTTAATTGTAGCTATCTCACCCGGGATACCCCGCACCTTCAGCGCATCGAAATAGTTGACGCCCACACCGACGTGTTCTGGCAGGCCACCGTTGGCGGCTGCGTAGTCGTCCCAGGCTTTGTTGGTGCCGATGATGGTACCGTCGCCGTCGACGATGGCGATGGTCGCCGAGAGCGAATCGACGGTGGCCTGGGCGAACCGCTGCGCCCGCCGCACGCGGTTTTCGGCCTGTTTGCGGTCGGTAATATCGCGGAAGACGCCCAATCCGCGCGCCAGACCATCGATTGTGACCACCGACGAAAGCACTTCGCCGTAGAGCACCTTACCCGTTTTGGTCACAAGGCGCGCTTCGAAGTGCGTAGACCCGGTCTCTATCAATTCTCTTAGGGCACGCTGGCCGATCGTCCTATCCTCGCTAACGTGGGTATCGACGATACGACGCGTGAGCATTTCGTCGCGGGTGTACCCGAATAGGTCGAGCACACTCTGGTTAACATCGACGAGTTGCCCGTCGAGGTCGTGCAGAAAGTGGCCATCGGGCGATTGTTCGAACAACAACCGGAAGCGCTGTTCGCTGCGGCGCAGGTCGGCTTCGGCTTCCTGCCGCTGGGTGACATCGCGCGAAGCGGTTTGGAGTTCCCGAATGTCGCCGGTTTCTGCGTCGCGGATGGCGCGGCTGGTGGTTTCGAACCAGATGTAATCGCCGTATTTGCGGCGAATACGGTACACCACCGTATCGGTCTTTTCGCCGCTGGTTACGGTGCGGTGGCTCTCGCGTATCGCCTCCAGGTCATCGGGATGAAAGAACTCGTAGGACGAGCGGCCAATCATCTCGTGCGGCAGGTAGCCCAACAGCCTGTAGCAGGCCGGTGTTACGTAGATGTACTCGCCGTCTGGCTTATGCCGCGCGACCATATCGGTGGCGTTTTCCACCATCAAGCGATACTGCGCCTCGCTGCGTTGCAACGCGGCCTCCGCACGGCGGCGTTCGGTCACATCGCGGGCCACACTCATTGCGATGCGGCGGCCATCGGGCAGGGTGCCCAGGCTCGACGAACTGAACGCCCAGATGAGTTCGCGGCCATCCTTGGTGCGGATGGCGTAGTCGCCCTCATCGCGGCGGTCGTCGAGTTGATATTGTTGCGCGATGTCGCTATCCACATCGCGGCGATACTCGTTGCCATAGGCTTCTTCGGGCCTGTGGCGGGTGGTGGGGATG
>CAYSVE010000358.1:0-6321 GCA_964434365.1 uncultured Anaerolineaceae bacterium
GGTGCTGGTGCCGGGGGCGTTATGGCTGTACGAAACCCTGGAAATGCGGTTGATCAGGAGTGAGCAGACGCTCAACCTGGAGGACGGCCTGCTTGGGATTGTGATTTTCATCGGCGCGGTGATCTACCTCGCGGTGTTCCTGCTGATACAAGTGGCGATGCGCCACCGTTACTGGCAAACATGGGCGCAAACGCCTGGCGTGATCCGTGAACGGGGGGTGCGCAAGGGCAAGCGAGCCGAAAAGGACACTCACGCGAGGACGCACACGCGAGACTCGCTGCTGGTGCGGTATAGCTATCTGGTCGATGGCATCGTGTACGAGAGCGACCGCATCGCGGCCTATGAGCGGCCTCCCGGCATCGTACTGCCCAAAGACGCAGAAGAGTCGGCATGGTGGCAGGGGCTGCCCGAAGGGCGCTTCGTCCAGGTAACGTACCGGCGCGACGCGCCCGACCAGGCGTTCCTCGAAGGGGGAGGCCGGTTCAACATTGTGTTGCCAGCGGTGTTGCTGGTGCTTGTGTTGACCGTTGGGGCGATGTTGGCGCTGTTACTGTTGGTCTAAATCCCCTCCCGGTAGCGGCGGATGATCTCGCCGTTGGTTTGCACCGTGCTGACGGCGTGCCCCGGCAAAGGCAGCAGGCGCTCGTGAAGGGCATCGATTAGCCATGCCGCCTGCGGGAAGAAGTCCTCTTCGAGTTCGGCTGGCGGGGTAATCCAGTTACGAGACCCCACCACAACGGGCGGTCCATCCAAATAGTTGAACGCGACTTGCGTCAGGTTCGAAGCCAGCGTGTGCAAAAACGATCCCCGATCGCACGCGTCCGATGTGAGTAGCACGCGTCCCGTCTTCTTGATCGACTCGACTAACGATTCCATATTCAGCGGGTTGATGAAACGCAGATCGATCACTTCTGCCGAAACATCATATTGTGTTTGCAGCGTCTCGGCGGCTTCGAGGGCACGGTAGAGCGTCGCCCCCAGCGAGAGAATCGTCAGGTCGGTGCCCGTGCGGCGCACAACCGGCTCACCAAGCGGGACCTCGTAATAGCCTACGGGGACGCCGCCTTCGGCGACCGTCTCTGGGAGGGTGTATAACCGTTGGCTCTCGAAGAAGATCACCGGGTCGGTGCCACGCAGTGCCAGGTTGAGCATCCCCTTGGCATCGTACGCCGTTGCCGGGAAGAACACTTGCAACCCCGGAATATGCGCCACCATCGACGACCAATCCTGCGAGTGTTGCGCACCGTACTTCATGCCGACGGAGACGCGCAGCACCAGCGGCATTTGCAGCACGCCCGCGCTCATCGACTGCCACTTTGCCATCTGGTTGAAAATTTCATCACCTGCGCGGCCCATGAAGTCGCTGTACATCAACTCTGCGACGACGCGCCCGCCGCTGATGGCATACCCAACGGCTGTTCCTGCGATGGCGGCCTCGGAAATCGGCGAGTTGAACAGCCGATGGTATGGCAGCGCTTCGGTGAGGCCACGATATACACCGAACGCGCCGCCCCAATCGCGGTTTTCCTCGCCGTAGGCCACCATGGTCGGGTCTTCGTAGAAGCGGTGAATCATCGCCTCGAACAGTGCTTCGGCGTATGTCAGGCATTTGAGCTTCGGTAGCGGTTCGCCGTTTTCATCGAGTCCGAAGCGTGCCTTTTGCGAGGTCACACTCAAGCGCGTGTCCTCCAATGGAACCAGCACATCCGGCTCACGGTCGTCCTCGATGCGGTCGAGTTGGTGGTTGCTGAACATCAGCGCGTCGATAGACTGGCCTGCGAGGCGTGGCGACACGTCCTCCGAGGCGGCAGCCGGCAAAATACGCGTCATACGTGTGGTGATGTCCTCGCGCATTGCGTCGAGTTCGCTTGTGGTGGCGTGGCCGTTCTCCACAAGGTAATCCCCAAATGCGACGATCGCATCCTGCTCGCGCCACAGGTCTATCTCATCGCGCTCGCGATACGACGATGCATCCGACGGCGAGTGTCCGCTGAAGCGATACGTCACCGTATCGAGCAGGACAGGGCCGCGCCCTTCGGCGAGGATGGCCTGCTTCCGTGCGATGGTATCGGCGACAGCCAGCGGATTGTAACCGTCGACGCGTTCGGCGTGCATGGCCTCGGGGTTCACGCCAGCGCCCACGCGCGCCAGCACCCCGAATCCCATCGTCTCGCCCATGGGCTGGCCGCCCATACCGTAGAAGTTGTTCATAAAGTTGAAGATGATCGGCAGGCCGCCACCGTCGTCTCCCCACAGGCTGCGATACTGGTCCATCGCGGCGAACATCATACTTTCCCATACCGGCCCGCATCCCATCGACGCGTCGCCGATGTTGGCGATGACGATGCCCGGTTTTTTGTTCACGCGCTTGAACAACGCGGACCCGGTCGCGATCGGCGCAGACCCCCCCACGATGGCATTATTCGGCATGATGCCGAACGGTGCGAAGAAGGCGTGCATACTGCCGCCCATCCCCCGGTTGAAGCCCTTACTGCGCCCAAAAATTTCTGCGAGGGTGCCGTACAACACAAAGTTGATCGCGAGGTCGTCGGTATCGCCCTGCGTGAGTTCCTCTGCGACATCGAGGATTTCGCCCTCGAAGAATGTTTCCATGATGTGGGTGAGCGCATCAGCGGGAAGTTTGGCAATTGCGGAGAGACTTTTCGCGAGGATTTCGCCGTGACTGCGATGCGATCCGAAGATGAAGTCTTCGGTGCCCAGGTGGTACGCCTGCCCCACAGCCGCCGCCTCCTGCCCGATTGACAGATGCGCCGGGCCTTTGTGCAAATACTCGATGCCCTCGTATTGTCCCTCTCGTTTGATGTTATCGAGCATCGTCTCGAATTCGCGGATGAGCGCCATATCGCGGTACATGCGCACAAGGGCCTCGGTGCCGTAAGTTTCGGCTTCGGCGGCTGGGTCGGAGACGTACTGATTCAGTGAAATGTCGGGGAATTGCAAAATGCCCGGCGCGCGCATTTCATCGGGCCGTACGGTCAGAGATTTTGGCATGTGTGGTTCCTAAAGTTCGTACAACGCATCTTTGATGACCTCGGCGGTCGTTGGGTGAGCGAACACAGTCTGCTGGATGTCCTCCACGCGGAATTCGTCTTCGAGCATGGCCACCGCGCCGAAGATTAACTCGGAGGCGTTGCCCCCGAGAATGTGTACCCCAAGCACGCGCCGCGTCGCGCCATCGACGACGACCTTGCACAGGCCGAGTGCGTCGGGGGTATTCTCGGTCAAAAAACGACCGTTGTAGTTCACCGGCAAGCGCGCAACCTGTACTGTGTAACCCAAGGCCTGCGCAGCAGCTTCGGTGAGGCCGACAGTCGCAAGCTGCGGACGCGTGTACACTGGCACGGGGATGTGGTCTGCGCGGAAGCGGTCGGTCCCACCCAAAATGGTCGACGCGACGACATCACCCATGCGCTGTGCGCTGTGCGCCCACATCGATAGGCCCGTTACATCGCCGACCGCGTACACACCCGGCAGATTGGTGCGCATCTGTTCATCGGCGTTGGCGCGGCCCCCTGCGAGATCGAGACCAGTGTTTTGTAGACCTTCGATGTTTGGCAGGCGTGGACCTGCGTACACAATCGCGTCTGTGGCGATTTGCTCCCCGTCGTTAAGGGTGAGGGTGCCGTCGGCCAGTGATTGGGGTACTACACCCAACCGAATATCTATCGGCGGAAGTTGCTCGCGGAGCAGGGTTGTTAGTTCCGGGTCGAAACCCGGCAGAAAGGTCGTTTCCTCGCCGATGACGGTTACGGTTGTACCCATCAAAGCGAAAACAGTTGCAAGGCCGAGGGCAATGGGGTTCGCACCAAGGATCGTGAGCTTGTCGGGCTGTGTCTCGATTTCAAGCGCATCGGTGGTCGTCAGCAGCGCATCGGCACCATAAAAAGTGGGCAGGGTGTATGTCGAGCCGGTCGCGAGCACGATGTGCGCCGCACGGTAGGTTTGTCCATGGGCGGCTACCGTGCTTCTATTGATAGCTTGCGTGATAACTTGCGCTTTGCCGTGGATGACTTCCACGCCACGACGTACCATCTGATAGTTGACACCCTCGCGCAGCTTCTCCACGAGGCTGTTTTTGCGCGTCATCAGGGCGGCCCAGTCTACGGCGGCGTCTCCAGTCAAGTCGATGCCGAACTGTGTCGCATGTCGTATTTCTGCGAGCAGGTTGGCGGTGTGCAGCAGCGTTTTGGTGGGGATGCACCCGGCGTTCAGGCAGCGCCCACCGAGATGGGACTGCTCGAATAGGACCGTGCGCAGGCCACCTTCGGCGCAGCGAGCGGCAGCGGTATACCCTGCCGGGCCGCCACCGATGACGATCACATCGTGCTCGATTACATCGCCAGCCACAGGTCCACCTCCGCGATAGCGTCGGCCAGGGCGCTCAAAAATCGCGCGGCAGGTGCGCCATCGATCGCTCGGTGGTCGATGGTAAGCGATAGGTACATATGCGGGATAAACTGCACCTCATCGTCGACCAATACCGGCTTCAAGTCGGTTTTACCCACCCCGAGGATCGCCACCTGTGGCGGGTTGATCACCGGGGTAAAACTCTCGATGCCCAGCGCACCCAGGTTGCTCACCGTGAAGGTGCCACCCGTAAGCTCATCTGGCGAGATTTTGCCGTCCTGAACATTCGTCACGAGGCGCTTTGTCTCGGTGCTCAGCGCACGTAGGCTGAGGGTATGCGCATCGCGGACGGTTGGCACGACGAGGCCACGTGGGGTATCCACTGCAAAGCCGAGATGCACCACACCCCACTGCGATATGGTGTCGTTTTCGAGCGTCGCGTTGAGTTCGGGGTAGTTTAGCAGTACGCGCGAAACGACGAACATCAGCAGGTCGTTGACAGACACTTTTTGCAGGCCGAGGCCCTCCGCGCTGGCCTTCAGCCGCTTGCGATACGCCAGAATCGCGCGGGCATCTGCCGACGCGTTGAGTGTGAGTTGCGCCATCTCCTGTAACGAGGCCGTCATCCGCTCCGCAATCCGTTGGCGAATGCCGCGCATCGGCACCTGTGTAACATCATCGGTTTGCGATTCCCCAATGGGAACCGGTGCTTGTGCTTGTTGCGCAGCGGTGAGGTCTGCGCTCGTTACGCGCCCGCCAATGCCCGTTCCGACGGTCGGCAACGTTGTGGGGGGGGCTTGCGCAGCGGCGGCGCGCGTCATACGAGGGCGCGTTGCGATCACGGCCTGCACATCCCGCTCGATGATGCGGCCCTCTGGCCCGGTGGGTGTGAGGGCGTTCAGCGGAATGTTGTGCTTGTCCGCGAGCACCTGCGCGCGCGGTGAAATGAACACGTCACCGCCGTTACGCTGGGTGGCCGTCGATTGGGGTGTTGCAGGCGACGGGGCAGGCGATTTCGATGAGGTGTTCGTGGGTGTTGCGGCAGCGGATGACGTTGTTTCTGGTCGAAATAGTTCTACATCATCGCCGGTTTCACCGATGACGCCGACGTTGGTCATAACCGGGACGTCGTCGCCCACCGCGAAAAATTGCGCGATAAGGGTGCCCTCTGCCGGGCTTTCGACCTCGACGGTAGCTTTGTCGGTCTCGATGAGCAGGAGGACATCGCCAATAGCGACCGGCTCGCCGACCTGCTTCTTCCATGCCATGATGAGGCAGCTTTCCACCGAGTTGCCCTGTTTGGGCATCACGACGGGGGTTGTCATGGGGGTCTCCTTCAGTGCCCGAAAACGCGGGGTTTCCGAGTCGTTGTTGTGTTGATGATGCCCTTCGTACGGGCACTCTTATTTTAACACCCAGGGGACGAAACAAAACCGCACATCTGTGAATGAATGTGCGCGGACCTGCCTGAAGCGACCGACGCTCTACTGCGATAGGTCGCTGTGGTATGTGCAAGCGCCGTTCATTTTTGCTGGCTCTCAGCAAGCACTTGCCGCAGTGCGCCGAGATACAGCGCGAACGGCTTTTTCATATCGCTGATGGCGACCTTGTTGCTATCTGCTGCGGTGTGAATGGCCAGCGCAAAGCCGTGCAGGTAATCGACCAGTAAATCGAGCGCGGCAGCTTTCGTCTCAGGGTTCAAGTCCAGGGCGCCCACCGCAAGCTCGAAACGGGTTTCGAATACGTCGCCATGCCTGAGTCCGGTGCTTGCCATGCCAAGGAGTGTCTCTAGCAGGCCGGGATGGTCTCGTAGGAGCGCGACGTAGCTGGTGCACAGTTTTTGCAGCTCACCCTCCCACTGCTGGGCGCTATCCGGCGTGTAAATCCCTTCCATAATGTGGATAGCAACAGCTTCCAGCTGGGCATTCTTGTTCTCGTAGTAATGGTATATCG
>CAYSVE010000359.1:0-679 GCA_964434365.1 uncultured Anaerolineaceae bacterium
TTAACGACCTTTAAGGACCTCTCTAAATTGTTCATTCTCAATTACCACCCCCTCTAAATGTCGGCTTAAATTAACGACTAAGCCGAATTACCGCTCGCGCGGTGACTCTGTATCGAGCGATTGCAACCACGCATACAGGTGTGCGAGTTCGGTATCGCTGACCTGGCGCGAAGAGTAGGCTGGCATATCCGCTGGCCCACGCCGCACTTTTTCGGCGAACTGGTCGAAGGTAAGTGCCGTGCCTGCAATCCCAATGTTCAGGGTACCGGGGGTGCCGAGGGCATCGGCCCCGTGGCACGCCGCGCAGTTCTGCGCAGTCCATACAGGTGCGCCCTCGTCGGCAACACCGACGGCGGCACTCACGGTGATGGGCGCGTTGGGGTCCACTACTACCGGATCGATCGTTTCGATCGCGGTATCCTCGAAGGACACAAACCAGATGAGACCGAGGATGAGTACGGTCCCCGTGACAAGCGAATAGGGCACGAATATGTTATGCCGCTTTTGCATCACGTCATCCGGTAGGGTCGATACGGGATCACCGCTGAGGATTTTTTGTAGTTCGCCTGCATGTTCCTCTTCCATCTCCTCGTGGGAGATTTTGCCGGTGAACATGCTGCGATTGAAGCGCTTGATGTGCACGTTGTACATGTGCCACAGGATGATCGAGCGCACGGCC
>CAYSVE010000359.1:689-6293 GCA_964434365.1 uncultured Anaerolineaceae bacterium
ACATATGCCAGGTCACAATCGCCAGCACTGCCAGCAACGCTTCGCCACTGGGGGCGGCGAGGGCGGCGGGTACAACCTGCCCGGGCAAGAGGTTGGTTGTAGCGATGGGGTTCCACAGCATAAACCCGGTGATAATCATGATGAGCGTACCCCATATCACCGCGAGGTACTCGGCTTTTTCGCCGAAGTTGTAACGCGGCAGATGAGGGTGCTCCTTGCGAATGCCCAGGTTGAACCCGATCCACTCGAAGACATCGCGCACATCCTTGATGCCCGGCATCATCGAGGCCTGCCGCCCCAGCACAAACAACTTGTACGTGACGATGCCACCGTGGTAAATGGCCTCGGCCATGAGGATGGTGGCGAGTATGCGATGCACGATACGAATCGACTCGATGCCGCCCATCGCGGCGATGAGCCACTGCCCCCAATCGGTACCGGCGTAGCGCTGCGGCAGCCCGGTGATGGCAAGCCCGGTAAACGTGACGATGAGCACGATGTGTTCGAAGCGTTCGCCTTTGCCGAACCGTCTGTAGGTTGCCTGTGGTGCGGTCGTTTCCTCGATTTGTTGCACGTGCTGTGCCATTAGGCGTGTGCCCCCGTATTGCTGAACCGTCTGCGAATGCGCCCGATGATATCGACGACGATGAGCACGGCGAATCCAATCAGGACGGTCGGGATCAAAATGTCGTAGAAGATGTTGACCGATGTCAGAATCGGATGCGACGCAAATGTGGGTTCGAAGTGGCCCACCCACGAGTCTGGGAAGTCTGCGTCTGCCCCTGGATGACACGCCTGGCAAGTTGCCAGCAGGTTCTCGCGGACGACCTGCCCCTTGGTGTCATCTGCCGCGGTGATGTCGTGCACGCCGTGGCAGTCGATGCAGACGGCCTTGTTCGTCGGCACGTTTGGGTCGGTTTGGGCAAAGAGCGACACCGTGCTACCGTGGAAGTCGGTGATGTAGCTATCGAAGACGTTGGTGCTGATGTCGTACTGCGCCATGAGGTCGGCGTCGGCGTGGCAGGTCGCGCAGAGCTGCGGCGAGCGGTTGCGGAACTGCGAGGTCGTCGGGTGTTGGATGGCATGGACGCCGTGGCAACTCACGCAGGTGGGTGCATTTTCGTCACCGTCGAAGAGTGCAACCCCGTGCACGCTGGGTGAAGGTGGTGGTGTGGCTGTGGCTTGTGGTTTGCGATATGCCCGTCTGCGAGGCCTCGGGTGGCTGGACTTCGTGTGCGCCGTGGCATTCGACACACGATGCCGACCGCAGGTTCCCGCCTGCGAGGGCGGTGTAATGCACGTCATCGGCCAGGTTTTCGGTGTGGTCGGTGTGGCACCCGGTGCATGTTAGCGCCTTCTGCACGGTATAGGCCCGCCCGCTAGCCGGGTATGGGTCGTCGTGTGGGAAGGCGTCTGCGCCGTGGCAATCGACACAGCCTAGCTCGGTGTGCACCGAGCCGGAGATTGCCTCGACATCTACCCCCACATGGAGGACGGTGCCGTCGGCGAGCGTTTGGGTCTCATCGGAGTTGAGGTGGCACGTAAGGCAGAAGCTATTGTCGCCCGTCGGTTCGACCGTATCACCTGTGGTCGTGGCGGAGACTGCTTCGATGTCCTCCTGTGCGACGGCAGGTGTCGGCATGGCTACAAGCCAGTAGCCGAGCACGAGGAACAGGGTTCCCAGTGTGGCGAGCAGGCTGGCGAGGCGCTGTTGGCTAGTCATCCTGGCCCCCTCTCACAAAGCACGCGAATCCGCCGTAGGCAATGATGAGACCGCAAACGGCGAGGATGATCCAGGATTGGGCCGTGAGGCCAACCGCTGCTGGCACGATAGGCGCTGGTGGGGGCGCATCGCTCATGATGGGGGGTGGCAACGCTGCAGCGACGCGTTCGACAACGTCTTCATCGGTGAGGGTTTCGCCGACGATACCCAGTTCGGCCTCGACGCTCGACAGAATTGCGTTGGTGTAGGCAAAGTTGTGGATACCCCCGCTCCCATCGCCCTCCACCGCCGCGAGTGAAAGCGGTACCCACTCCGGTGTGTCATCGCCGAGGTTATCGTGGGCACGGGCGATACGTTCCTCGACATTGGCCTGCACGCTATCGATGAGGCGCTGCATCTGTAAGGGGTCTTCGATGTCGGTGTGGCAGGTGGTGCAGGCATCCTGTAGGTCGGCGATTTCGGCAGCGCCAGCCGGAGAGACCGGGTGGAACGTGTGGCTGCTGCGAAGACCATTTTTCGTTTCGACCGGGTGCATGTGGCATGTGTTGCATGTTGGCCCATCTTCGGCGCTGAAGTGTGCCCCGGCAATCGGTTCGATGTTCTCGATGAGCGTGAGGCCTTCGTAGACCTCTTGCACCGGGTGATGAATCCCTTCGGTGTCTTCACCGTTGGTGTGGCAGCTAATGCACAGCGGGTAGCTCTCATCGACCAGATGAAGGTCGTTGTCGACTTCGTGTGGGTTGTGGCAGCTTGCGCAGGTGACCCCGAAGCCGTGTGCATCGAGGGTGCTCAGCGGGTCGAACTCGTCCTCATCGACCCATTCATCGTCGATGAGGAAGTCGGCACGGCGTTGGGCCACACTGTGGCAACCCAGGCACGATGCGTCGAAATTGTCCGCTTCCTGTGCGCTTGCCAGCGCGGATGTGTGCGACGACTGCACCCATTCGTTGAACTGCATATTTGGGCCGGTGGCATGCCCGGTGCTATACCAGAAGGCCGGGTTATCGGTCGCAGCCGGGACGAAGCCGGTGTCTTCCAATGCCATGCCGGGGTGGTAGTCCACCGGGAAGGGGAGGTCGGTGGCGGGGTGTGTGCCCTGGATGTGGCACTGGCCGCAAACCTGCGAATCCAGGCCGAAGTTAATCGCGGCGGATAGTTCAGCGTATTCGGCATCGGAAACGGAGCTTCCGGCATCGTCGGCAATTTCGACGTGGTGCAAGCCCATCCCATGGCACGACTCGCACTGTATGCCCGTTTCGTCCCAGGTCAGGGCTTCGGCGTCGAAGTTGGTGGTGTGGCAACCCGCACACTGTGTATTGAAGTCATAAGCCGGGTCGGCCCAATCCTCGGCAAGTGGCAGGGCGGTCCAGGCCTCCTCGGCGATGCTCCACTGAGCGGGCAGCACGCGGTAGCGGTCGTCGTCTACTTCGGTGACATACGCCTGATAGTGACGCCCGGCACCCAGTGTGAAAAACACATCATCCACCGTGAAGGTCTGTTCGCTGTCCTCGACCATGACGGTCAACAGGTCGGTTTCTGCGTCGAAGTCGGCAAGGATGACCGCCTCATCGTCGTCTTCGTCGGCTTCGGCAACGTCGATCAAGGTTCGACTGTGGAATGTTTCCTCGTGGTCGTTGGCATAGCTACGGTGGCAAGATCGACATTCGCGCGTGCCCACATAATCGTTGGGTTCGTCCTGCGCATGGCCGATCATCACCTGCCAGCCAAAGCTCATCGATATAAGGCCGATACCCCATATCCACGCTTTAACTCGTCGCATCGGGTCATGTCTCTTAAGCGGCATTCATACAGCACTTCTCATTTTCTCAGATTCCGCCGCTGGTTAAATCAACCGGGAGGATGATTTGATGTCATCCCAAAGGATGAGATGCAGGCCATGGCTCGCTGGCGCGGGATGAGGTCGCCCGGCAGATTCATCCCGCAGGATGAGGCCGAATCATCCCGGGGATGGATTCGTGGTGAGGCGCAAAGCTTTACCATGGTATATGCGACACATAGACGCTGCTTCCAAACCAGACGGATATTGCCCGATGGGTTGGTAAGTATTGGGAGAGAAGATCGCATTTTTTAGTTTGAGGAGGCTCTGCATGAAACGACATAAAGTGGTTGCTTTGCTAGGTGAGGTGTTCATCATGATCGGTCTGGTTGTTTTCCTGACACCTGTCGCCACTGCGCAGGAGAATGAAGGAGGCGCAACCGTCCCACCACCGCCGGAAGTTCTGACGGGCTTCTATGATTTGTGGGTGGCCTCTCCGCATGCCGATGTGACTGCGGGGGCGTTTAACCACTGGAACGAAGATGATCCCCAGGAAATTCCTGTATCCTGTGCGCAGTGCCATGCGACGTCAGGGTATTTGGATTATTTGGGGGAAGATGGCACCGATTTCGGCGTGGTCGATGCGGCGCATCCGGTTGGGTCTACCGTGACCTGCGATGCCTGCCACAACAACACGACGATTAGCCTCACCAGCGTGACATTCCCATCGGGTGTGGAAATCGACGACCTCGGTGATGATTCGCGTTGTATGATCTGTCACCAGGGCCGGTCGTCGAGCTTCACCGTGGCGGCTGCGCTGGAAGAAGCGGGTGTGGAGGATATGAACGCTGTCAACGAAGAGTTGAGCTTCATCAATATCCACTACTATGCCGCGGCGGCATCGCTCTATGGGTCCGAGGTACACGGTGGCTACGAGTTCGAAGGCCAGCGATACCAGATGCGCAACGACCATGTCGAGGGGTATAACTCGTGCATCGACTGCCACGACCCGCACACCCTCGAAATTCAGTTGGAGTCTTGCATCGGCTGCCATACGGATGTCGAAACCATGGAAGACTTGCAAGATATTCGCTTCAGCGGTTCGCTGATCGACTATGACGGCGACGGTGACATCGACGAAGGCATTAAGGGTGAACTCGACACCATGCGCGAGGCCCTGTATGTGTCTATCCAGATGTATGCTGACGAAATAGTGGGGGCACCCATCGTCTACGATGTGGACGCGTATCCCTACTGGTTTGCCGACACCAACAGTAACGGTGAGATCGAGGAAGACGAGGCAAACTACGGCAACCGCTACGCCAGCTTCACGGGGAACCTGCAAATTGCCACGTACAACTACCAGGTTTCGCTGAAGGACGCCGGTGCTTACGCCCACAATCCGAAGTATCACATCGAATTGCTGTACGATACGATTGCGATGCTGAACGAAGAGATCAGCGAGCCGATTGACCTCGTTGCTGCCAATCGTAACGACCCCGGTCACTTCGATTCCACCGATGAGCCGTGGCGTCACTGGGATGAGGATGGCGAGGTGAGTGCGCGGTGTAGCAAGTGCCATACCGCCGAAGGCCTACCGTTCTTCCTGGAGCACGGTGTGAACATCAGCGCCGAGCCGTCTAGCTCGATGGAATGCTCGACGTGCCACAACGACATCGAAAACATCGCCGAGGGCGAACTGTACATCAGCAATGAGGTAGAGTTCCCGAGTGGTGCGCTGGTGTCGTTCGGCGAAGAAGAGCCGTCGAACCTGTGCATCAACTGCCACCAGGGGCGCGACTCCAGCGTGGGGCTGCATCAGTTCATCGATGCGGCGGGGGTCGGCGACGACGAGGTGTCGGGCGACCTGCGCTTCCGCAACCCGCACTACTTCGCTGCGGGTGCAACCCTGTTCGGTAACGAGGGCATGGGCGGCTTCCAGTACGAAGGCATGGAATACACCGGGCGGTTCCCACATGCGCGCCGCACCGATACCTGCATCGGCTGCCATCAGCCGCATGCACTGTAACTGGACATCGCGGCGTGTGCCGACTGCCATGATGACGTGGAAACAATCACCGACATTCGGATGATTCGTGTGGAC
>CAYSVE010000360.1:0-6292 GCA_964434365.1 uncultured Anaerolineaceae bacterium
GATTGATCATAGTTCAACAGTTCGATCTCTAGCATTTAGTCCAAATGGCGAGTACATAGCTTCAAGCAGTAGTGATAGTACAATCCAAATTTGGGATGCCCAGACATACAGAGTTGAGTGGGGTATTACAACGCATACTGATTGGGTCACCGACATTAGTTTTAGTCCAGATAGTCAACATTTAGTTTCAGTTAGCAGAGATGGAACTGTACAAATCTGGAATGTTGCTTCGCAAGAACGGCTTTTTCGCCTACTGCGTTTGCCTGTTTTCGCGGTTGACTTTAGTCCAGACGGTGAGTTGATCGCATTTGGGTTAAATGATGGTAGCATAGAAATATGGGATTTCATTAATGCACAAACATTGATGACACTTGAGGGACATCGTGATAGGGTGATGGATGTAAACTTTAGCCAAGATGGTTTATTATTGGTCTCAGGTGCAGTGGATGGAAGGATCAAGGTATGGGATGTTTTGTCAGGTTCTGAAGCGCAGTCTCTCTCCGTTGATAGTGATCCACAGATTCTGACTGTCGAGTTCAGCCCGGATGACATGTTCATTGCCACAGGTAGCAACTCTGGTTTTGCTCGCGTATGGAACTATCAATCTGACGAACGTCTTTCCGCGTTTGCAGGAGCAATTGTTTGGAATTTGGAATTTTTCCCCGACGGTGATTTAGTGGCAATTGCCAGTGCAAATGGAAACGTCTATGTCTGGGACTGGCAAACCGATACCATACTTGCTGAACTGGAGGGTCACAGCGGTGCAGTACGAAGTATTGCTATTCATCCCACTGGAACAATGATCATTTCCGGCGGAGAAGAGGGCGATAACTCAATTAGAGTATGGGGCATTGGTGAAGAATAACGATTGTCAGCGATTGAGAAAGACTTCTAGCTCTTCGCGGCAGACGGGCAAGCTGCGACTGGAGATGAAGTCCCCGATTCCGGCGTAGGTCACGAAAGAGTGGATGGGCAAGCGGTGCAGCAGACGGTGCAGATACTGCCCCATGATGGTCGCGACCATATCATTTACAAGCATGTGTGGTCTACCCCCAGTGTTTTGGAAGGTCGAGCAAGCGGACCCCTGCTGGGTAGGACGCCTGCCCTCCCCGAAAATTATTTAAAACGAACACCAATGTTGTGCGAAGGGGGGTTGATGCTGCCCGGTGTTAGTTTGCTGGCCACATCAGGCTACGACTACTAGCGCCGATCCTCGTTATTTCCCACATACAAAGATGACGGCGCATCGCTCCGCGCACCATAACGATCCCAACAGGAATCGATCAACATATTCAACATCATCTGACGGTGTTGCGCGACAACGTCCGATTGTTCAGTCGCGACGTTCTTTGTCTCAAATGGATCAGATTCCACATCGTACAATTCCTCGATACCGGCGGAGCGTGAATACACGTATTTGTAACGTGTGGTGCGGATGGCCTTGGTATCGCTCTCCGTTTCCATGAGAACCGCTCGTCGATCCAACGCAGCCTCAGCCAGACCGTGCAACGGTTTTACGAGGCTTTGCCCCTGATAAAACGCTGAATACTCTGTCTGGCTTAGCTCAGCAAATGTTGGCAGCAAATCGATGAGCGACACGACCTCAGCAATCGGCTCGTGCTGGTGCACAATCCCCTGGCCAGATACGATTAACGGTATGCGGGCGATCGCGTCGTACGGAATGTTGGGATGTTTCAGGAACAGGCCATACTGCCCCATGTAATCGCCATGATCGCTGGTGAACACAATAAGCGTGTTATCCAGCTGCTGTTTCGACTCAAGGGCAGCGACAATGCGCCCGACCTCATCGTCAATTTGTGTGATGAGCCCATAATACAGCGCACATACATAGCGTAACTGCGATTCGGTCATCTTTCGTGTATCGAAATAGGCCTGACGCGGATCGCCATCCATGTTCAGCAGCGGCTTGTCCTGCCAACCGGATTGCGGCGGTGGCAGATATACCTCAGACGGATCGTACATTGTGTCGTAGGGAACGGGTGGATCAAACGGATGGTGGGGTTTTATAAACGAGGTCCAGATGAAGAATGGGCGATCTTGTTCCTGAATACATCTGGCGGATTGTTCACCGACCCAGGTGGTGTGGTAGTGCTCCTTGCTCAACGTGGACGTGGTCGCCCCGAAGTTTTCCCAGTATTGTGTTGGCGCCTCCTGCCGAAGGCTTGGAATCTGGTCCCACTCGTCCCAGCGGTCACGGAGATTCCGCTCGTGTAGGTAGCGGCTGTGATAATCGTCAGATTCGCGACCCTCACCATCCTGTTCGGCAAGTGCCATATGGTCGAAACCGTACCGCGCGTAAGGTGGGTAGAAATGCATTTTGCCGATGGCAGCCGTATAGTATCCGTTGGCCTTTAGTGCGGACGCAATCGTCGGCGTTCCCTCCGGGATAGCCGAACGATTCCGGGTGGCACCGTGCGCAGAGGGGTATTGCCCTGTCAAAATCGACTGGCGCGAGGGAACACACAGCGTCGCCGCCGCGTAGGCATTGGCAAAGCGAACCCCGCTTTCGGCGAGTCGATCGATATTAGGCGTTTTCACGGTTGGGTTACCGTAGCAGCCCAGGGCATCCCAGCGAAGTTGGTCAGCAGTGATGAGAATTATGTTTGGCTGTTCAGTCATTAGTCTATCTTTCTTGCCGGGCATACATCAAGCACGCGCCACGATGACGTGAATTCCCTTGCTAGACAAAAGCAGGCGATCGTCGGCGACAACCGCATCATCAACAATAATGGTGTCTATGACGTCCAAGGGGGCCATCTGAACGGTTGCACGATGGTGGAACCGCGTGTGATCCGTCATGAGAATCACCTCCCTGCCGCTTTCGAGCAGGATCAGTTTTGCAGTCGTCTGCGACATGCTGGACATCGAAAGTCCAAAATGCCGGTCGATCCCCGCCACTTCGAAGAACACCTTGTCCGCCTGAATTGCACGCAGTTGCGCATCGACCATGCTGCCAACGAAACACTGTGTTGTCGGGTCGTAGCTGCCCCCAACAAGGATAAGCTGAATGTTCGGGTTGTGCCGTAGGCGGTCGAAGACCGGCAAACTGGTTGTTATCACGGTAATTCCTGCACTTGTACTCAGGAGTTCGGCCAGGTACTGGCACATTTCCCCACTGCCGATGAGAA
The DNA here is from genome assembly GCA_964434365.1 of uncultured Anaerolineaceae bacterium. Classification (GTDB taxonomy): domain Bacteria; phylum Chloroflexota; class Anaerolineae; order Aggregatilineales; family Phototrophicaceae; genus CAYSVE01. The sequence continues at coordinate 3,150 of CAYSVE010000360.1, forward strand.
CAACGTCGCCGTGCGCAATATGGTCAGCACCGTGCTTGGCGATGATCTGGCGTCTTAGAATGATCTCGTTGTGGAGATGCTTCTCCGCATCAATGATTTCAACGTCTACCGAGAGGGATTCGGCAGCAACCTGGATAAGCCGCGTGAGCTGCTGGTACCAACCGTGTTCGCGGAACGGCACGAGCAGCCCGACGCAGGTTGGCATTGGCCCTACCTCCGTGTCGAGCGAATCGGCGATGATCTGTTCGGCGGTCTGGCGCAGGTCTGCCGGGTCTTGAAAAGACCACGCCTCTTCGGTTTTTTGGTAGTACTGGCTGAGATTTTCCGCTGTTATGATCCGATGAGGTGACACGATTTGCGGTGTTGTAAGGTGTCGCTGGAAGGCGGCAATGGCAGCAGCAATGGTCATCGGGGCAACGACTTCGGGAAACGTGGCGACACAGGCACAGCAGTAAGCATGCGATGACAGCGCATCTCGGACCCCGTTCCCCTCAAGGCCAAAACAAACGACTTTAACCGCATTGGGGGCGATGCTCATGTCTTTACAAGCTCGAATTGCACCGCTCGCTGCCGGACCATTGGCCGCGAAAATCAGGTTGATCTGTGGGTGGACGCTCAGCGCATCAGAGGTCACCTGATAGGCGATGTCGTGCCGGGAACGCGCATCCATATTCAGCACAAGCTGTGCCTGCGGTGCATGTGTATACAGCCCGTCTCGGAAGCCCTGAAGCCGCTCCTGAATGTTTGGCAGGTGATAATCCAGTTCGAGCAAATAGATCGGGGTGCTGCCCACTTGAGCCATGTAGTTTACTGCCCACTGGCCCAGCGCAAATCCAGCAGCGGCATTGTCCGGCGCGATGAGTGCAACAGCACCGTCGATGGATTGCGACTCTGAGATGATGGGGATGCCATGCTGAAGGGTACGGTCGACCAGCACGCGGTCGGCATAATTGCTAACCGAGGAGGCAATCAGCACATCAACACCCCCCAGTAAGCTCGACGACCGCGTGTTCTCGTGGTAGTGGTGTTCGGTCAGCGGTGCGATTTTGGTAGCCCCGCCGTGGGTTCGTTCCAATTGATTGCGTTCTTCCAGGTATTGCAAGTCTCGCCGAATCGTCACTTCGGACACACTGAACATCTGGCTAAGGTCGCGGACCGAGGCATAGCCCTGATGGTTGACTAGTGAAAGAATACTCGTTTGACGATCGCTAAGTGACATAACAGGCCATTTTAACTTTAGTGATTGTACTATAGCCCTAATCTTGATCGTTTTCAACACACCTCAGGTTTCGATTTCGAACATTTCTTTGACCGTTATGTACGGACGTGGTACAACGAAGTTGCAGTAGCTCACCCGAATAAAACATTATTGGATTACCAGGCATGTCTAGCATCACCATCCCCGAGGAAACGCCTAAAAATACCAACTTCGACCTTCGTTCGCGTCGCTTTCGCAACTATGGCATCGGAATTTGCGTGTTGGGTGGTGTGCTCCTCAGCTGGGCGCTTATCGATGTAATCGACGAATATACTGCCAGTATTCTCGGAATTACGGTGCTTGGCTTGGTAGGCATGTATGTCGGGGCACTACTCATCCTGGATGATCGTCATCTCAAGTGGATGCTGATTATTCCCAGCACAGTTGTACTCAGTGTGATCTCGATCATTCCGCTGTTCTACCTGGTACACCTGAGCCTCCGCCGAATCACCATGATTAACTTTCGCACAGGCGGTGAATTTTCCGGCCTGCAAAATTTCCGGTTTCTGTTGTTTCAGGACCCATTGTTCTGGCCAGTGCTGTTTCGAACCATCGAGTACGTTCTGATCACACTGACCCTTCAATTCTTGATCGGGCTGGGGTTGGCGCTGCTGCTGAATCGGGATTTCCGGGGGCAGAACTTGATCAGCAATATTCTGTTGATTCCTATTATGACCACACCGATTGTGATTGCGAACCTCTGGAAGTATCTGCTGAACCTCAATAATGGCGGCATTAACAACATGCTGGATCAGGCTTTCGGGTTGCCGCCGATTCCCTGGCTGACCAACCAGCCGCTACCCCTCATCGCCAGCCTTCCTGGTGCAGACTGGCTAGCTACGCATCTGAATCTGAATTATGCCTTTGCGTCGATTGTGTTAGTCAATGTATGGCAGTGGACGCCGTTCGTATTTTTGCTGCTGCTGGCCGGACTGAAGTCGTTGCCAACAGAACCGCTCGAAGCCGCACGGGTAGATGGGGCCAGCGCGTGGCAGCGGCTCCGGTTTGTCACGCTGCCGATGCTGCGTCCAGTCATTTCGGTCATTCTGCTAATTCGTCTGGTTGATCTGATGAAGGTGTATGACCAGATATGGGCATTGTTCGGCAACGCAACCTTTGTGCGCACTTTGAATGTCCACATCTTTACGATCGGCATCACCAATCAGAACTATGGTGTCGGCGCGGCGCTTTCGCTGATCGTGCTGATGATTGTGCTAGTGTTATCCATCATCATCCTGAATGTGGCACTTCGTGCGGAGAACAGCGCATGACAAACCGGATTATCAAGTCTTCGCTCTTTTACACCATCTGCCTGCTGATTATCGCGTTCTGGTCGATTCCGTTTATCTGGATGATTCTGAACAGCTTTAAGTCCTCGCAGGCGATTATCGAGGGCAACATGACATTGCTGTTTCAGCCGACACTGGAGCACTATCAGCATATTTTTGCGACACAGGACTTCCTTGGTTTTGCCAGCAACAGCATCTCCGTTGCGCTGGCCTCTACTGCTGTGTCGGTAGTGTTCGGGACACTGACAGCCTACAGTATCTCACGCTTCGCAACGGGGGGGCGCGGTTTCGAGTTCTGGGTGCTGGCTACCCGCATGGCTCCGCCAGCAGTGCTCATAATCCCATTCTTTCTGATGTTCCGTACGCTCGATTTGATCAATACAGTTTGGGTGCTGGTGATTGCCAATACGACCTTTAACCTGTCTTTCGTCATCTGGACAATGCGCGGCTTCCTTGATGAGGTACCCATAGAGATTGAGGAATCCGCCATGATTGACGGCTGTACCCGTTTGATGGCCATGTGGCAGGTCTTGCTGCCGATTGTACGGCCCGGCCTAATCGCGACCACCATTTTTACCCTGATCTTCTCGTGGAAT
>CAYSVE010000361.1:0-6281 GCA_964434365.1 uncultured Anaerolineaceae bacterium
GTTGTTGGCTATCGCGGCTCCACGCAATCGACGAAACCTGTCCGTCGCCGGTTGTCAGGCGGGTGGTTTCCGCCGTGTCGATGTCGTACAGGTACAGGTGCGAGGTGTACCCGTTGCTTTCTACGTGCGGGCGACGAATCGTGTAAGCCACACGCTTTCCGTCCGGTGAGAGCGCGATTTCGCTCAGCCAGCGAAACTTCAGCAGGTCTTCGGGTAGGAGTCCTCTGCGCAAATTCGACATCGCCTACCCCCCGGTTATAAAGTTGTCGACGGTGTCTTCGATCACGCCGAAGAAGCAGCACCACTGTCCCTCCAAAACCGAGGGCCGCGCGCGCATCCCGAAGATGACACCCTCCTGCGGCGCGCGTACCTCGCCGACTACATCGCCGTACAGGTCGTACACCTGCCCGATGAGCGTATCCGCCTCGATTGCCGTTTCGAACACGAGGTCCGGGTTGCCGACGTACATGCCCGTGGCCGGGGCCAACAGCGGAATTTGATAACCCGTGCGCCAGGCGTTCGCGTAAGTCGCCTTACCGTCGATCATGCCGTAGTGCCGCATGATGTTGACGTAGCCCTCCGCGAGGTCGTTCGCCACACCGTGGAAGTCGCTCGTGAGGGTGCGGCAGTTGCCGCCAAGCTCCACCGTGATGCCACCCTTGCCCAGCGCGGCAATCTGCGAACTGGGGTTGCCGCCGCCCGTCCCACTACGAAACACGAGATCCCAGCGCGGCCCCATCGCCGCCGCAAGTTCGAGGCTTGGCGGGTTATCCGCCGCGAAGATCATATGTGCGAGATATGAGTGCTCCCCACCGGAGTGGATGGCGATTTGCAGGTCGCAGGTGTCCTTCATGGCCTCCCAGTGCGCAAACGCGACGCGCTCCGTCGGGTAGCCGGTCGCCTTACCGGGGTACAGCCGGTTCATATCGTGCGAAAACGTATCGAGCGGGTCGCCGCGCGTGCCCGCCGTAAACGCCGCGACGTTCAGCACTGGCACCGCCACGACCGTACCCTTCAGCGTTGTCGCGTCCACGCTTTCCAGCGCCTTGAAGATCGAAAACGGCCCTTCTGGCTCATCGCCGTGGGTGGCCCCGTTCAGCCACAGGATCGGCCCGTCCGCCACACCGTGATACACAATAATCGGTATTTCGCGCTGACGGCTGAACATATCGCCAGGAATGGGGATGCCGCCGCGTTTCACCTCACCCGGGTTGACCGTTACGTTGCCTATCGTTAATGGTTCTGGCATGTTGTCTCTTTCAATCCTCGATGTGTGAAAAAAGTTCTCTTTGCGTCTACAGCGGGCACTCTACGCCCACATCCTCTGATAGCTCGCGCAATTTTTCGACCGTCTCCCGCGAGACCGGGATGCCCTCGGCCTGGCGGCTGTCCATCCGCCCGAACTCGATTTCGCCCGGTAGCATGATGGGCCGCGTGTCATCGATAGGCGGCGCGCCCTTCACCTCGGCAACGAGTTGCTCCAGCCGCGTGTGGAAGTCGTCCGCGCTCATGAACATCGCCGGGTTCATCGCAATCATCGTGTGGCCGACATCGTAATTCGTGTCATCCTGAAAAACCGACAGCCCGAACAGTGCGCCAGTCATCACCCCGCACAACACATCGGTGAATAGGCTCAGGCCGTAGCCCTTGTACTCGCCGATGGGCAGCATCGGGCCGTCCATCGCTGCGCCGGGGTCGGTCGTTTTTTGCCCATCCGGCGTCAGCGCCCACGTATCCGGCATCGGGCGGCCTTCCTGTTGATACCAGCGCATCATGCCCTTGCCGCTCATTGTCAGCGCAATGTCGAGCACGATGGCGTGTGTCTCGGCGCGCGGTATCGCAATGCCCCACGGATTTGTGCCCAACACCGGCTTTGCCGACCCCCACGGGGCCATCTCCGCGCGGGCATTCGTGAACGACCAGCCGATGAAGCCCTGCTTCGCGGCTTGCAATGCATGATATCCCGCAATCCCAAAATGGTTGCTGTGCCGCACCCCCACAAACCCGATGCCCGTGGCTGCCGCTTTTTCCACCGCCCGGTTCATCGCGCGGTTCGCCGCCACATAGCCGAAGCCCTTCGCCGCGTCGAGCAAGCTGACGCTCGGGCCATCGCTGGCCCAGGCCATCGGCGCATTCGTGACGATGCCGCCGTTGTTCACCCGCCGATGATACCGAAACAGCTTTTCCAGGCCCTGCCCCTGCCCCGGGTGCCACCACTGCGACGCCGTCATCAGCCCATCGGTGACGAGCGCCGCCTCTTCTTCGGTCGCGCCGAGCGCGCGCAAAAATGCCTCGCCGAAGCCGCGTAGTGTGTGCAGCGGGTAGGTGTTGACGAGGTCATGCTTTTGAATTTGATAGGCCATGTCAGCACTCACATAAATGGATAGTTGAGCGGATTCAGCACCGCTTCGTTGACGACGAAGGCCGTCGGGTTCGTCAGCAGGTGGCCTACAAACCGCGCGACTTCATCCGGGTCCATGCTTTCTTCGCGCGCCTTCTCGCCGATCGGCGCACCCCGCCAGCCCGTATCCATCCCGCCCGGGTAGAGGATCGTCGCGCGCAGGTTGTGTGGCTTCCCCGCCGTCGCGATGGCATGGTTCAACCCCGTCAGGCCAAACTTCGCGCCGCCGTAGGCCGGGCTGCCCCCGCCGCGCAGGCCCGCCGTCCCGCCGATCGTCACTACGTAACCCGCTCCACTCGCGACGAGCGCATCCCACAGCGCGCGCGTCATATAAAATGGGCCGCTCAGGTTCACACCGATGACCTCATCCCAATCTTCGAAGCTTGTCGCGTCGAATGTGCGCGGCGCAGGAATCCCCGCATTGTTGATGAGGATGTCCGCGCGGCCCATCTCCGCAGAAATTGCGTTGGCCGCCTGCTGAACCTGCGACTTATCGGCCACATCACACGAAATGGTCAACACACGACCACGCGCTGCGTCTCTGACGGAATCGGCAGCGGTCCGCAGCCGGTCGAGGTTCCGAGCGATCATCACGACATCGGCCTTAAGCGCCGCGAGGTGCATCGCAATCGCGTGGCCGAGTCCGTGACTCGCACCGGTCACAACGGCGACTTTGCCCGCTAGCGTGCGGTCGTCGCTCATCGTGCTTGCCCCAAGTCGACCATCGGACGCTCACCCGCAAGGACGCGCTCCAACTCGATAAGCGCCGCCGAAAGTTCGACGCGACGATTCGTCCCTGTGCCGCCGCCAATGTGCGGCGAGAGCATCACATTATCGAGTGTGCAAAGCGGGCTGTCTTCGGGCAGCGGCTCGTACGTGAACACATCCAGCCCGGCCCCAGCGATGCGATTCGTCCGCAGCGCATCGATCATCGCGTCTTCGTCGATGATGCCGCCGCGCGCGATGTTCACGATAAAGGCGCTTTCCTTCATCATGTCGATCTGCTCCACGCCGATCATGCGCTCGGTTTCGGGGGTGTGCGGCAACGCGACACACACGTAGTCGCTTTCGGCAAGTAGCGCTGGTAAATCGCGATACCTCGCATCGAAGCGCCGTTCGAGTTCCTCGGAGAGCGGCGTGCGCTTGTAGTACAAATTGCGCATCCCCAGCACGCTTGTGCGGCGGGCCAACTCGCAGCCGATTTCACCCATGCCGATGATGCCGAGCGTTTTGCCGCCCACCTCGTGCACACGGGTGTTCTTCATCCAGTGGAAGGCCATTTTCCACTGCGCGGTAATCTCCGGCTTCAGGCCACGGTAACGATACGCCCCCTCAGCCACGCTGTCGTGCGAGGCGATGAGGTCTTTGCTCAGCGCCATGATGAACGTGAGCGCAAGTTCGGCGACGCAGTTTGGCCCCTTGCGCGGCACGGCGATAAACGTCAACCCGCGCGCGCGCACCGCCTCAGCATCGATGTTGAAATAGCTACGACCGACCTTCACCACCGTCTTGAGGTTGCTCATCTTCGCGAGGGTCGCCTCGCCCACCGCCGCCATCTGCGCGACAATCGCGTCAGCATCCGGCGGTTGGGCTGGCCCCGTCTCATCATCGACCGATGTGATAAGCGTCAAATTCCGAAAATCGGATGCGATTTCCGGCACAGTTGCGGCGTAGTCGGCGTCTGCAATCCATACGTTGACCATACCTACCCCTTAATGCTGTCCATCGCGATCTTCATCCGCTCAAGGCCCTCGCGGAGCTTTTCCTCCGGCTGCAAAAACGTCATGCGGATGTAGTCCTTGCGATCCTCGGAGAAGGCCGCGCCGGGGTAGGCCAGCACATGCTGCTCGGTCAGCACTTTTTGCGCGAACTCGGCGCTATCCATCCCCGTGAAGCTGATGTCTGCAAACACGAACTGCCCGCCCTGCGGCATCCCGTATGTCATGCCCATCGCATCCAGCGCGTCCAGCACAATGCGACGACGACGCTTGTACGCTTCGATCATCTCGTGCAGCGGTTCGTCGGGGCCGGTGAGGGCGGCGATGCCCGCATACTGCGCAATCACCGACGTGCCCGCACTTATCGCGGCTTTCAACTCGCGCACGCGCGCCATCAGGTCTGCCGGGCCGACGACCCAACCGAGCCGCCACCCCGTCATCGAATACGCCTTCGACAGCGCATTCAGCGTAAGCGTACGCGCATGGCCGCCGGGTATCGCGGCGATGCTCAAGTGCTCGAAGTCGTCGTAGACGAACAAGTCGTAGATGTCATCGGCGATCACGACGAGGTCGTGTTCCTTGGCGATGTCGAGCATCGCGCGTGCGTCGTCTGGCGAGATGACGCACGCCGCCGGGTTATTCGGCGAAACCAGCAACAGTGCCCGCGATTTATCGGTAACCGCAGCCTTCACGCTCTCCGGCGATGCCCTGAAGTCCTCATCGGCGGTGGTCGGCACATCCACGACCGTGCCGCCCATGAACTGCACCGCGTCCTGATAGGTGTTGTAATTCGGCTGCGGAATGATGATTTCGTCACCCTCGCCGATGGCCGCCGCAATCATCAGGAAAAGCGCTTCCTGGCCGCCATTTGTGATCACGACCTCGGTTGCCGGGTCCACCTCGATGCCATTGATGCGCTTCACACGCTCTGCGATGGCCTCGCGCAGCGGCAGCAGGCCCTCCGGCGGCACATGTTCGCCCGCGTTCTCGCGCATCGCTTTTTCCGCCGCGTCGATGATGTGCGCGGGCGTGTCGAAGTCCGGGTCGCCGCGCCCCAGGATAATCGCGTCGTCGTAGCCGCGCGCCTCGCCGATAAGCTGATAAAGCAGGTTGGTGCCCTGCGGTTTTTGTTTCGGTTTCGTCATCAAGTTTTGCCTTTAAGTATCGTCAACGAAGTAGCTTAAGCGCGGCGAGGGCCGCATCGGTCACGTTGAGGCGTAGCACATCGGTGGCCCCGAATGTCGCCCCATCGGCAGTGGCGTACCCGGCCTCGTCGAGGGTCGTCACGAGTGCGGCCTTTTTCTCGGTAGGCACCTTCAGCGCGACGATGGTCGCGACATCGCCATGAAGTACCTCGAACCCGGCCTTGCCCGCGAGGTCGACGAGTTCCGCGCGTGTCGCGGTGTGCGCGTCGATGCGTGCCGCCTGTGCCTCGGCATATGTTTTGCCGATCTCCAGCGCGGCGTACTGCGAGGGGGTGCTCGTGCATATCGCCATAATCTGCTTCTGCGATTGCATGGGCGGCACCCAATCGACCGGCGCAGCAATGTAGCCCATCAGCCAGCTTGCGATACCCGCCCCCGGCCACAACTCGCCGACGAGTGCCACGCGCGAACCCATGCCCGGCTGCGAGGCCAGTGATGTGTATCGCCCAGCGGCCATCCACGGGGCCAGCCCCATGTCCCATATCACCGCGATGTCATGTTCGGCGACGAGTGCCGCGATCTCTGCGACTTCGTCGGCGCTGTAAGCCGCCCCAGTCAGCCGAGACGGCGATTCCAGGTACAGCAACCGTGCGCCATTAGCGACAGTCTTCTGTAGGCTGTCGATTGTCGACAGTGACGAGGTAAATAAATCGACCGGTATGCTCGATGTTATACGTGGCCGCACGCCGAGCGCCTTTTGCACCCCGGGGTGTACGACCGCCGGTACGCCGATATGCTCGAACTGCTCGCTGATCTTCTGAAGCGTCAGAAAGCGCGACTCTTGTACGCCCGCCGTGATAACGATGTTGTCGATCTCGTAGGCGGTGCCGGTCGTCTCGTTGAGGTACGCCGCCGCCGCTTCCCGCAATGGCCCGATACCCGGCACGTTGACGTAGTGGGTGTTGCCAGCCCGCAACGCCGCTACCGTCTCCACGATGACCGCCTCGTCCAATGTCG
>CAYSVE010000362.1:0-6277 GCA_964434365.1 uncultured Anaerolineaceae bacterium
TGCCCATTGACGGCCAGCATCATCAGCGCGGAGACGGTCGCGGTGCGCTTGTTGGCGTCGGCAAAGCCGTGGTTGCGGGCGACGGAGTGCAGTAGCGCAGCGGCTTTTTCGGCGAGGGTGGGGTAGGCATCGGCCCCGAAGGCGCTGGCAGCAGGCCGCGCGACGGCGGCCTCTAACAGTTCGATTTCGCGGATTTGCTGCTCGCCGCGCAGTATTTTTTGGTTGTTCAGCACCCGCCCGTTGATGTATATCACCTCGTCGAGCGTTAAGTAGCGCGTGGTCGTCATGGCCTCGTCAGTCTGCCTCGTTAATCGGTTCGGTATGGATGGTCACACGTTGCAGTTCGGCGACTTCGGCACGCAGCAGGGTTTCGGTGTGTTCGGCGATTTCGTGTGCCCGCTCGATGGAGGTCTCCGGTGTGAGTGCCGCATGGACCGTCAACGAGTAGCCGTCGGCATCGGCATAGATGCGCAACGCGTGCCACGCGACATCAGGGTAATAGGTGATGAGGATGGTGCCCACCCGCTGCCGCAAAAACGTGCTGCGGTCGCAATCGGCATCGACGAGTGGGGCTTGCTGCGTGGCCCGTACTGGCTCGATGTGTGTGACGACCTCAGCGACATCGGGCAGGCTGCGCTTCACAGCTTGTTCCAGTTCGGTAGCTTGCGCATGAGCCGCTTGCAGCGTTTGCTGCGGTGGCACCTCGACGTGCATTTGCAACACCACACCCGCATCACCGGGGTAGACGCGGACATCGTGCGCGGCGAGGCCGAGTGCCTCAGCACGGGCGCGGGCCGTCAGCAAATAATCCGATTCGCCTGTGTTGTGCGGGGCAAAGTGCACCTCCACCTCGGCGACAGTACCGCCCTTCGCCCGTACCTGCTCGGTCAACTGCTCGCGGATGGCGGCGGCGACGGCCTCGTTGCTGCGGGTGGTCGCGGCGGGGGCTGTCTGCACATCGATGTCGATGTGGGCGGCATCTTGTGGGCCTCGGCTGCGTGCGCGCACTACCGTCTCCACCGCAGGCACATCGTAGACCCATGCCGCGAGCTGCGCCGGTTCGTAAGGTGCTTTATCGACGAGCACACCGCCTGCGCTGCGCAGCACATCCCAGGCTGCGCGTGCGATGAGCACGGCAACAAACAGCGCCGCGAGCGCGTCGGCACGGGCGTAGCCGGCTGCGACAGCGAGCGTGCTCACAAGTACCGAGAGCGTCACGTACACATCGGCGCGGGTGTTGGCCGCATCGGCGAGCAGCAACTCCGCGCGCAGACGCTTGCCCTCTCGCCGCTGATAGGTGCTCACACCGATGTTGATCACCAGCGTCGCTGCCAGCACGACCAACGTCAGCGGGGTGGGCTGTGGGGTTTGGCCCGCGCCACCGAGCCGCGAAAACACACTCTGGCCGATCTCCCAGGCGGTGAGGAGCAGCAGCAACCCCAACACCAGCGCACCGATCGTTTCGAAGCGGCGGTGGCCGTAGGGGTGGTCGTCGTCTGGCGGTTTGGCGGCGATGTGGTTCGTCACAAGTGCGACGATGTTGCCCGCCGCGTCGGTGAGGCTGTGGAAGCCATCGGCCACGATGGCGAGCACACCCGCCGATGCCCCCACGCCGAGTTTGCCAACGGCAACGATGAGGTTCAGCAACAGTGTGATGATGAGCACACGCCGTACTTGTTGGCGTGTGTGGCCTGCGGTGTGGGGTTCGGTCATGCGGTCCTGTTGGGTATCGTTGACTGCCGTTTCATCGTATGGTGTAGAACGGTTGTTTGGCAACAAGGAAGAATGCGATTAGGCTGGCCTTACCGCGCTCGCAAGCTTCCGCTATACTGTTCGCCGCCTGTTTCATCGAGGGAGTAAGTTTTCCGTGGATACGATGCTGTTCGTCCCTATATTGGTGGTCGGTTTTGCGATGTCGCTGGGCCTCACACCACTCAGCAGGCAAATTGCCATGCGCCTGGGTGTGGTGGATAAGCCCAACCAGCGCAAACTGCACCACGACCACAAGCCGATGATGGGTGGGTTGGCCGTGTATGCTGCGTTTGCGCTGGCGCTGCTGCTGTTCAGCCCACCGCTGTACCTCGCAGAGTTCGGCGCGGTGATCGCCGGGGCGACGTTCCTCGCGTTGGTGGGCCTCTATGATGACCGCTACGAACTCGGCATTCGGCCCAAGCTGGTCGCGATGATTATTGCGTCGTTGGCGCTCGCCGCGACGGGTGTACGGATTCAGTTGTTCCACGTTGGCTGGGTCGATGTGCCGCTGACGGTGTTGTGGGTCGTCACGCTGACGAACGCGGTGAACTTCCTCGATAACATGGACGGCCTCGCAGCGGGCCTGAGTGCGGTGGCGGCGTTCTTCTTCATGATGATTGCGCTGGTGCAGGGTCAAACGCTGGTGAGTGCGCTCGCGGCGGCGCTATTGGGCAGCGCGTTAGGCTTCCTCGCGTACAACTACAACCCGGCGAGCACGTTCATGGGCGATATGGGCGCGCTGGTGTTGGGGTTCGTGCTGGCAGTTATCGGCATCAAACTGGAATTTGCCGCGCACCCCATCTCCGTCAGTTGGATGGTGCCGCCATTTGTGTTGGCGCTACCCCTTTTCGATATTACGCTGGTGGTCTTCACCCGGTTAAGCGAAGGCCGTTCGCCGGGTGAGGCAGGCAAGGATCACACTTCGCACCGGCTGTTGAGTGCGGGCTTCGGTCCACGCGGCGCGATTTTCACGCTGTACACGGCGTGTGCCGTTTTCGGTGGCCTGGGCCTGCTGATGAGCGCCGCCCCGACGGCGGTCGCCGCGCGTTTGGGGATGTTCGGCTTTTTGCTGTTGGGCACGGCCTTCGTGTTTATGGCGTGGCTGCGTGTGCGGTATCAGCGGTAGTTGCTCTCATTGGGCGAGGCATGGCGGAACACACTTTCTGCAAAGCCTCACACAAGAATTCCCCTAACCGTTGGGGTGATTGCCCCACTACACCCTATTCCTCAGTATAATAAATTGATGAAGCATCAATTTAGATAGTGGGGTTACGGCATGCCTTTCGACTTTAAGTGTACGAACTGTGGCGGCACAATGGCCGTCGATGTGCGCAGTGGCAAAATTGTGTGCGCGGACTGCGGCCAGATTCTCGGCGGCGGCAATATCAACGACGATCACGAATCCGAGATCGGTACGGGCGGCATGGAACCCGCGCCGCAGGCCATCCGCGAGAAGTATGGCCCCATCTTCAAAACGCACGTCGGCGAAGTCACACGCGGTGCCGAGGACGCCTTCGAGTGGATGCGGGCGGCGCTTTTACAGGGCGATGAGGCCGAAGCCATGCGTCAGGCCAAACGCTCGGTGGAACTACAAAGCGATTTCGCCGATGGTCACCTGTGGATGGCGCGCCTTAGCGATAGCGACGACGAAAAGCGCTACCACATCGAGGAGTTGCTGGCGTACAACCCGCGTCATCTTGAGGGCATCCGCATGTTGATGGTGCTCAATGGTGAGATGACGCAGGCGGAGGCCGACCGCAGCCGTGACCTCTACCACGACGGCACGCAGGAGGCCGAAGACCCGGTCGAGGCTAAGGTGAAAGACCTGCTGTGCCCGGTTTGCCGGGGCACGTTGACCGTTCACGACGACGGCAGCGTGGTCTGCGAGTTTTGCGGCTACGACGACGAGAGCGATGCCCACGCCAAGCGTGGCAACGCCAGTACCTCGCTTACCGTCGCGTTGATTAAACAGCGTGGGCAGGCTGTTCGCTGGAAGATCGGCGAGCGCATCATTCACTGCAACCAATGCGGCGCAGAGCGCACCATCCCCGCGCGGAAGATGTCTGGGCGGTGCCCGTTTTGCGGCAGCAAGCAGGTCGTCGTACAGGACGCGCTCGATGTGTTTCGGCAGCCAGATGGGCTGTTGAAGTTCAAGATCAACAAGCAGCGTGCCACCGAAATCGTCGAACAACGCCTCGACCATGCGATGGAGAAGGTCGTCGGCTTCTTCATGAAGAACAAGGTGGAGCGAATGCGCGTCGAGGGGACGTTTTTGCCGTTCTGGATTTTCGACGTGTTCCTCAACGTCAACGTCAGCGACTTCTATCGCGATAACTACACGGGCGGCTATGCCGAAACTACCAAATACGTCGATCAGGTATTTGGCGCGCGCGTGTGCGGCGTGACCTCACCGCCGAAATCGCTGACGGACAAACTCGGCGACTACGACCTCGATGAAATTATCCCGTACACGCCCAAACTGCTCGCCCGCTACCCGGCGGAACTCTACAGCATCGACTTCGACCGGGCTTCGCTCGATGTGCGCGGCGTCGTCGCACAGAAGATGCGCCGCAAGTACGCCCCCGGGGCCGAGACGCTTAACGGCGCAGAGCGGTCGGTGACGCCTGCTGTAGAGCATATGGAGATGAAACTCTTGCTGCTACCGGTGTACGTCGCGACGATGGTCGAAGAAGACGATGAAGTGCGCACGGCGCTGGTCAATGGGCAAACCGGCCAAATTGTGATGGGCCGCGCGCGTAAGCCGGGTGCCAGCTAGGCTAACCCGTATAGATGTCGCAATTTGGGAAGAGATAGGCAAACCCATACCACCGAATCACTTGAAAATGCGGGCGTGGCGGTGCCGTCTTTCCATCGCGGGTATACAGCAAACCATCACGATACACACTCCCATCATCGAGGCGCAGCTCGTGTGGATACCATTGCGCGGACTTTGCCTCGGTGTAAAAGACACTTGGCAGCCCGGTCGTTTCATCAAAGTAAACCACCACATTGCGGCCATCCACGGTGTCGACGATGGCGTTGTTCGCGTTGTTGAGTGTGAGCACCGGGTAGTAACGAGCAAGGTTCTCGGTCCACAACCCCAGGCCCATATCGAAGCGCGGGCGGCGGTTGTCCTCTACGGCGATTGTACCCAACAGTCCCTCGGACCACGCCGGGTTGGGGCTACGATAATTGTTAGACCAGCGCTGCGCGGTCTCCAACTCGTCGCCTAGCAACGAGCGCGTTGCAAGTGTGGCGTCGGGATGAGCTGCAAGGGTGGCACGGACGGTCGAATGTTCGATGTCCCCCATCCTTTGCAGTCGCTGGCCAACCAGTTCACCGTACACACAATGACCGCTCACATGGTTCTAGCGCGAGTGGGTCTCGTTGTCCGACAGCATGGCCATGCCCTGATAAAAACCATAACAGCCAAAGTGATGTTCTGCGCCATCTACCAGCGGCGAAAACACCCCACCATGATTGCACAACACGCAAAGGGTGATGATGTACGGTATATCATCGGCAACCCCTTGCGCCACCTTGTGATACACCATCGCCAGTGTGGGTACCACCACCGTTTGTTTACCGATGTGCCCTACAACCAAGTGTGTGTCTGGCGACAGGTCAGTCGCATCGGCAAGGGGGGGTTACATTGCTAACCGTAAATGGATGTGGGTATGGGTCATCGAAAAATATGGCGAAGTTCTCGTTGAAACTTGGGGCGTTAATCATGTAGACCGTTGTCCTCATCGTTTCTGCTATCGAGTATTGTATAAGGTTATTTTACTGCAAAACGTGTTGGTTCTCTCATTCGCGCTTGTCGCGCCTGTAAGCCTGCTGAGCTTGGCTGCGTCTGTTGCGTGTGATATTTTTACACCACACGAGGAGGGGCAAATATCATGAAGTTTAGCGTATTGTTGCTGTGTTCTTTGCTGCTGACAAGCTGTACCCAGGCGATGAACGCGTTCAGCGAGGAGGTGATTACGATGAGTGAGACGGGCGAGGCCGATGCCGACGTGACGTTCGTGCGGGCGACGGAGAGCGCCAGCGGGACGTGGCGCTTCGATGTGACGGTGGCGCACCCCGATACGGGGTGGGAGGACTACGCTGATGGCTGGGATGTGGTATTGCCGGACGGCACGGTGCTGAAGGCCAGCGCGGATGATCCGTTTACGCGGTTGCTGCTGCACCCCCACGAGAACGAGCAACCCTTCACGCGTAGCCAGAGCGGCCTCACGATACCCGAAGACGTGACGACCGTCACCGTGCGCGCGCACGATTTGGTCGATGGCTTCGGTGGGCAATCCGTCACCGTGGATCTCACCCAAGCCTCCGGCGAGAACTTCGAAGTGGTACGGGCCGCGTCGTAGTGGCGGCACCGCGAGATACCCCCAACCATTGGGGCATTGGACGATTGGGGGTATCGCTTCTGCTAAAATAAGGGTGTCTTTATACTGGCTTGAGGTTTTTCATCGATGGGTAAGCAAAAACGTGTTAATAATCAGCTAAAGGACTGGCTGCGCAC
>CAYSVE010000363.1:0-6267 GCA_964434365.1 uncultured Anaerolineaceae bacterium
ACCGAGTATCACCCGATGGCGAAGGTCGGCAAGGATGTCGCGGCGGCAGCGGTGCTTCTGGGCGTCATCGCTGCGGTGCTGGTGGGCCTGTTGGTGCTGGGGCCGCCGCTACTGGTAAAACTGGGATGGCTGCAATGACCCACGACGAGAAACCCGATCTCGAACGACTCGGTAATTCGGTGCTAAGCACGATGCGCATCGTAGACCCGTACAACCCGGCGGGTAAGCAAAACACGTTTAAGCGTATACGAAACTCGGTCGCGGGGCTGTTGTACCAGCTACGCCGCCAGGGGTCGACATACTGGCTGGTCGGCATTTCCGTGTTTATGCTCAGCGTCGCGGCGTGGTTGCGCATCGAGCCGATAGGCTGGGCGATCATTATCCTGGCGGGCGGCACGGTGTGGGTGAGCGAGTTGTTGAACACGTCGCTCGAAGTCGCGGTGAACTTACTCACACGCGGGCAGGTGCATCCGCTGGCAAAGGTGAGCAAGGATGTCGGCTCGGCGGCCACGTTTATGGCGACGGCGGTCGCGCTGGTGTGTTGTGCGTTGGTGCTCGTGCCACCGTTAATGGCCCGCCTCGGTGGGGGGTAGCCCCGCCAACACCACACCCGAGAAAACCCACACCCTGTGGGCCGTGGTATCGTTATTGGTAGAGGCATTGAGTGAGATAAAGAGATTTGCTATGGTGGATAACACAGATACCGGGCGCGGCGGTCGCGCCCGCGAACGGATAAAGAAGCGCAAGCAACGGCAGGCGCAGCTTAAACAGGCCGGCGAGCGCATCAATGTGCCGCAACTGAAGCCCGCGGTGCCCAAGCGCATTAACCTGCCGCAAATCGACGTGTCGCCGATGGTCTTGCGCAATGTTGGGGCGGGGTTAGGCGGTGCGCTGCTTGTTGTGCTCATCGTCGTTGCGCTGCGCGCCTTCAACCCGCCCGCGCCTGCCCTGCTGCCGAACGCGCTCTGGCTCGGCACCGAGTGGACCTACAACGAGCCGACCGACGAGCAGATCGATGTGCTTGTGGAGCGCCTGCGCGCCAACGAAATCGGCAGTGTGTACGCGTGGGTCACCTTTCTGCGCGAGGACGGCACCTGGAGTGGCCGCAGCGACAGCAACCTCGGCGATGTGGAGGCGAATGTCCAGCGCTTCGTGGCGCAGTTCAACGACGCCTACCCGGAGGCACGCCTGTACGGCTGGATTAGCTTCCCGACTGCGCCGCCATCGGTCAGCGAGTATCGCCTCGCCGACGACGCCAATCACGAGCGTATTGCCGAACTCGCGAAAGTGCTCGTCGATAGTTACGGCTTCGATGCGATTTACCTCAACGTGGAGCCGGTGCAGGACGGCGATGAGAACTTCCTGCAACTGCTACGCACCACGCGCGCCCTGCTCGGCGACGATATTCGCATCGCCGTCGCGATTCCGCCAGATTGGTCGCCGCTGAACCCGACAATCCCGGTGCCGCCGCTCATCCGCCCTGGCACCGAGTGGTCCACCGCGTATAAGCAAAGTGTCGCCCTGCTCGCCGACGAGTTGCTCATCATGGCGTACAACAGTGGCCTCAACAACGCCCGCGACTACAGCGCGTGGACGGCGTATCAGGTTCAGGCCTATGCGAACGCCGTCAACGATTTGGGCGTCGAAACCGATGTCGTCATCGGCGTGCCTACCTACGACGCCGAACCGCCCGGCCACGATCCGCTCGTGGAGAATATCAGTTCGTCGGTGGCGGGGGTGCGCAGTGGCTTACTCCAGGCCGGCGAGGCCGCCGACACTGTACGCGGGTTGGCCATCTATGCCGAGTGGGAGACGGACAACACCGAGTGGTCGACGTTCAACCAGCAGTGGGTGCGCGCCAGTGAACCCTAGTCTGCGCGTCACCGAAGCCTACTGGCCGCACCTCCCGCCCGCACTACAAGCGGACATCGGCGCGCGCGACGAAGAAGCCTTCGCGGACATCGAGGTGACCTCGCGCGAGGGCGTGCGCGCCACCGATTGGGGCAACGACCCGGCAGATCAATACTACGTCATCGGCTGGGTCGACGAAAAAACGTGGGTGTCGGTACTGGTCATCCACTGGCGAGACATCACCGTGGGCGGACAACCGTTACGGGTCGGCGGTGTCGGCGGGGTGATGACCCCGCCCGAGCATCGCGGCAAGGGCTATGCCTCCACCTTAATGCGGCGCGCGGCGGAGATCATCTGCGAACACGGCACGCACGGGTTTCTCATCTGCGCGCAGGAGCGGCTGAAAATGTACGGGCGCGTCGGCTGGCAGGAGGTCACCGTGCCGACGTATTTTCGACAGGCGCGCCACGCCGGGCGGCTCACCTTCGGCGACGCCACACACAAAATGGTGTACACCTGTGGCGACGCCACGTGGCCCCCCGGCGAAATCGACCTGCTGGCGAACCCGTGGTAGTCGCACGAAATTACTTCGACCTCCCGCAGCCCAACGGCAGCCTGTGCCACCTGCTGAAGTACAACCGTGCCAAGTCCTTCCTCGAATTGAAGGTGTACGAGGAGGAAGGCGACGACGCAGCCTACTTGCAGTTCGAGGGGGTGGCCTACTACGAAGGGCCGGTCTTCTGGAAGGGCGCGAACTTCCTGGTTGCATCGAATGCCGACTGCATTAAGGTGCTGCGCGACCTGAAAATCCACGACAATGTGCCGGACCCCCAACTCGCCGAGATGTTCCAGATGTACACGGCGCGGGTGTATCGCACCACGCGCCAGGTGAAAATCATCGCGTTGTTTGCCCAACGCGCGCAAACACCATCCCCCTAACTAAAGCGATAGCCAAAAAGCGAGGCAACCATGCCAGACATCACACACCAGCAACGCATAACCGGCGGGGCCATGATGCGCGACGGCGCGCTCGGCCTATTGACGGACGACGACCTGACATTCACGCCCGGCGGCGACAATGTGACCCTGGGGGAGTTGCTGAGGGCCCACGGCGAAATCCAGCACACGTACACACAATCGTTCGAAACGCGTACCCACGATTGGTCGTACCGCAGCGAGGACCCCGCCCTGGCGGTGGACATCGAGCGGCTGAAAACGTGGTTCGCCCAACTCGACCGCGCGATGCTTGCCGCAGTCGATGCCCTCGCCGAAGCTGACTTTTCGGCAGAGATCGACCGGGGGGATGTCGTCCGCACGGTCGCGCAGCAGCTCGAAATCTACTCGCAAACACAGTTGATCTTCCTCGGCAAGCTGACGATTTACCTCAAGGCGCTGGGCAAAACGCTGCCACAGTCGATTCAGCATTACATCGATTAGGTCCACTGTAATCTTGCCTACCGGAAAAGCCCACACTTCGCAGGTACACTTCTGTCGTATTGGTATCCTGAGGAAGAGAAACCCCACTATGCGTAAAACGCTGATTCTCGCAATCGTGCTAGTGTTGGGCGCAACCTTTGCCCACGCGCAGCAGTCTGTGCCCGCCGAGGGCACCACGCTCACCTTCGGCAACGGCGATCTGCTCATCCAACCGTTGGACGTGGTGACCGAAAGCGCGCCCGTCGCCCTCGACATCACCGACACCACGGCCCGCGTAAACTTCATCGGCACCGAGGCGCTGGCCTGTTACCTCGTCTACGGCACCGATGAGACCTACGGCGGCGTGACCAACGACCCCGATATGGCGCAGGCCGCGATCATCGAGCATAACCCGGTGTTGTTCGATTTGGAGCCGGACACCGAGTACGTCTACCGAATGCAGGGTGTCGGCGAGGACGGCGTGATGTACGTCAGCGAGGTGTTCAGCTTCCGCACGCTGCCCGCCGACATCAGCGGTACCGATAACATCCTCGCGCTGGAAAATGGCGCGCGCGTGAATGCCGTCAGCAGCAACTTCGGCGACGGCCCCAACGACGGTCGCTGGGGGGTGTACAACGCCCTCGACGGCAACGAGGCCACCGAGTGGTCCTCCAACGGCGATGGCAACGACGCCTTCTTCGAGATCGAACTCGCGGAGACGTACGCGGTGGACGAGTTGCAGTTCCAAACCCGCTCCATGAGCGACGGCACCGCCATCGTGCAGTCGTTTGTGGTGACGACCGACCTCGGCGAGACCTTTGGCCCCTTCGAGGTGCCCACCATCGGCGATGCCCACACCTACGCGGTCGATTTCACCGCGCGGGTGATTCGGTTTAGCGTGGAGGAAAGCACGGGCGGTAACGTCGGCGCGGTTGATGTCGCCGCGTTCGGCGAGCCAGTGGAGTAAGCACACGCCGTGTAGGGGCGAGGGGCGCGTAGACACTGCCCTACGCCATGCCTCGCCCGACACGTTGCCCAGCAGATGGGCCTCACTCTGCCGCTATTTCGTCGCAACCGCTTTGAAGAACGTGTAGCAGAACACGCCGTCGGCCTCGGCAGTGCGGTATAAATCGCGAATGCCCGCCTCGAAGTCCGCCGCTTCGATGAGTTTTCCCGCGTGCGCCGTCTCCCGCACGCCTTCGATCATGGCGGTGAACGTCTTTTTCGTGAAGCCGTTGATGAGTGCTGGCTTGCTGCCATCGACATACACCATGCGCGGCGACACGTGAATGCCCTCGAAGCCTGCCGCATCGAGCAGTGGGTAAAGCTCGCGCCCGATGAGCGCGTTTCCGCCCGCCCGCCTTTGAAGTTCAACCTGGCACGCAATCGCGCGGTCGGCGGCCTCACTACGCGGGTGGAAATATGCAGAGCCATGATCGCCCTCGATGACGGTCATCGTGCCGCCGGGTTTGAGGTGCGTTTTCAGCTTGCGCAACGCCTTCACCGGTTGCGGCAGGTGCTCCAACACGAAGCACACGAAAATGTGATCGAACGACTCCGGCTCGAATGGCAGGTCGAAGATGTCCGCTTGCTGGAAGGTTACATGGGTGTGGCCCGCTGCACGAACGCGTGCCTCGGCCTCCGCCACCGACGCCGCCGAAATATCTACCGATGTGATTTTCGCGGCGGGGCTGTTTGCCGCGAGCGTGACCGTTTGCGCGCCGACGCCGCACCCGGCTTCGAGGACGGTGCTGCCCGCCGGATAATTCGTGTCGCTGTGCAGTAACTCGACGAGTGTCGACGCTTGATCTTGTAGGCGGATATTCTCGCGAACGTTGTAGCCGTGGACGTAGCCGCCGTCAGTCATTGTTTTTCCCTAACTGCTCCCCCACCGCCTGGAAAAAGTGAATCGCCGTATCCACGCCTTTGTAGAACATGTCCAGGTGATAGTGCTCGTTGGGGCCGTGCAGGCCGTCCGTCGGCAAGCCGAAGCCGAGCATAATCACGGGTAGGTCCAACGCTTGCTGGAACACCGACACGATAGGAATGCTGCCGCCCGCCCGCACATACACCGGCCCCTTGCCGAAGCCGCGCTCGTAAGCAGTCGTTGCCGCTCGCATCGCCGGGTTATGGATGTCGATGAGGGCCGGGTTGCCACTGCTCAACATGTTAACGGTCACTTTCACGGTCGGCGGGGCCAATGCTTCGACGCGCGCCTTCACCAACTCGTAGATTTGCTCCGGCTGCTGGTTCGCCACGAGCCGACAACTTAGTTTGGCCTTTGCCTTTGACGGCAGCACGGTCTTTTCGCCTTCGCCAGTGTGCCCGCCGATAATGCCGTGGATTTCCAGCGTGGGGCGTGCGCCCGTCCGTTCGGTGATGGTGTAGGCGGGTTCGCCCCATGGGGCCGGGGCGCCGGTCATCGCTAGCAGTTGCTCCGGCGTTTTCTCGGTTTTCTTGAGTTCCGCGCGCTCTTCGTCGCTGAGGTGCACCACATCATCGTAGAAGCCGGGCACGGCGATGCTGCCGTCCTCGTTGTGCAACCCGGCGATGATCTCGCTGATGGCCTGCAACGGATTGTGGATCGTGCCGCCGTAGGTGCCGCTGTGCAGGTCGGTTGCCGGGCCCACGACTTCCATCTCCATGTACACCAGGCCGCGCAGTGCGTACACGATGCTCGGCTGCTGCTTGCTGAGGATCGACGTATCGGAGATGACGCACACATCGGCGGCGAGTTTGTCGGTGTGGGCGGGTACATACTGTTGGATGCCCCGCGACGAGATTTCCTCCTCGCCCTCAAGTAGCACCTTGATGTTCACAGGCGGGGTGTTGCCATCGGCGAGTAGGCTTTCCACCGCCTTAAGTTGCAGCAGCATCTGCCCTTTGTCATCACTCGCGCCGCGCGCATATAGCTTGCCGTCCTGTTCCACTGGCTCGAACGGCTCGGTATCCCAGCCATCACTCTTGAGGGCGGGTTGTACATCGTAGTGGCCGTAGACG
>CAYSVE010000364.1:0-278 GCA_964434365.1 uncultured Anaerolineaceae bacterium
TGCTGAGTACAAGGTATACAGAGATGCTGTTAGTAAAGGCAAAATTGCGCGACTAGATGTAGTCTTAGGTTGTCAACTATAAATTCGGAGGAATTTGATTGATGGCGGAGCGTATGGTGTGGGTTTGGTATAGCAAAGATGCTACCGATGAGGATGTCAGTCGATGGAGAGCAATAAAAAAGATCATCGTCTTAGGACAAACTGATAATGTGAGTATCATTGAAATTGACGATGATACTGAACTGAGCAAGCAAAACGAATTACTCACACAGGATGGT
>CAYSVE010000364.1:288-6259 GCA_964434365.1 uncultured Anaerolineaceae bacterium
GGTTTCGAGATAGATCATACGTCTACCGCAAATGATAATCCACGTTTAAACTGCTGGAAAATATCTGACTGATTTCCTTCTTGAATAGAGTGGTATCGTGTCAATCGGTACCACTTTCATTACTACGATATCACCATCGACGGCAAAGTCATCCACACCACCGAAGAGCACCCCTTCTACGTCCCGGCGCGCGGCTGGGTTAATGCTGGGAACCTGCGCAACAGGGCTAACTGCCCGTCAGCGCCGTGATATCTGGCCCAACGATGACGGCGACATCGGCCCCGGTTTCGCCGTCGCCGGGCAAAATGCGGTCTTGCGGCAGGCCGAGCATCTCCGCGAGCAGGCGCGCCGTCCAGATGTTGCCGGTGTAATCTCGAATCACGGTGTTGGCGTTGTTGGGGGCGCTCACGTTGCCGGTTGTCGCCGTCACGCCGCGCTCGCTGAGCCACGCCTGGGTTTGCCCGGCGAGGCCGGTCGTCTGCGTGTTGTTGAGCACCACAATCGATGCGCGCTCGTTGGCCGCGCGGGTGCGCAGGTCGTCGAGTGTCAGGTCTTGCTCTGGGTTGAAGGTTTGCTGCACGAGTGAGGCAATCGCCCCCGGGTAGGGGATGAGAATCTGTTCGCCGGCTGCATTGACAGAGAACTCCACGTACAAGTTGTCGATGACGCCCGTGGTGATGTCATCGCTGCTGATGCCCGATGCCACCACAGCAAGCTGCATCGCCCGCTCGAACGTCAGATCGGTGCTCATATTGTCGGAAATATCCGCCCACAGTTGCGGTGCTTGCGCAATGAAGCGACGTGCCCCGCCCGCGCTAACGAGTTCGGCCTGCACAGCTTTTATCACCTGCTGTTGACGCCGCGCCCGGTCGAAATCTGCGCCGTCGGTGGCGCGGGTGCGGGCATACTGCAACAGACGCTCGGTATTGAGGCGCTGGCACCCGGGGTCGAACCGCACTTCGATGAAGCCGTAGCCCTCGTCCGGGTAATCGGGGTCGTAAATCGGCTCATCGATGCAAACTTCAACGCCCTGTGGTGCGAGGCGGTCCACCACGGTAAGGAACACCTCGAAGTTCACCAGCACGTAGGCATCCACCCGCACACCGAGGTTCTGGCGAATGGTTTCGGCGACGAGGGCCGGGCCGCCGCCGGGGTAGGCGTTGGCGTCACCGAGCGAGTTAGCCGTGTTGATGCGTGCCGTCGTGAAACCGGGGATGTCCACCCACAGATCACGCGGAATCGAGAGCATGCCGGCGGTGCCGCGCGCCGGGTCGATTTGCACAACGATGATCGTATCGGTACGAAAGAAGCGCTCATCGGCTTCGACGAGGCTGCGCTGGTCGATACCCAGCAGCAACACCGTAATTTTGCGCGGGTCATCGAGCGCGAATTGCGCGAGGGGGTCGGCCTCGGTTGTGGGTGCACGCGTCGGCTCGGCAAC
The DNA here is from genome assembly GCA_964434365.1 of uncultured Anaerolineaceae bacterium. GTDB lineage: Bacteria > Chloroflexota > Anaerolineae > Aggregatilineales > Phototrophicaceae > CAYSVE01. Next base: position 1,730 of record CAYSVE010000364.1, read on the forward strand.
GGCTGGAACTGCGCTGTCAGCAGGTAACTCGGTGGCAGGCACATCAGCAGCGCTGACTGCGATCGCGGCTTGTGCGATAGCCGTCGGTGGGATGTCGGTAGCAGGCCGGGCCGCAAACACCTCGTCGATGCGCGGCAGTGGCAAAGCGTTATTGTTTTCGACGACGAACTGACGTGTAAACGTAAACGCCAGCACCGAACAAACCGTCGTTGCCACAAAGATACCCACGATACCCAGGCCAATCAGCCATCCAGAGATACGCATAACCGAACTCTCCATACGCGCTAACAGCGGCGCATTATAGCTTATGCCCCCCCAAATGGAAGCCGTCACGTTCTCAGGTGTGCTATAGTATGAATAGCTTACACATCATGGGGAGTTGTTAGCGTATGGCGTCGCTGGATCGCGAGACGTTCAACGAGGTGGTGAAGTTGCTGGTGCCGCTACTAGGTGAGGGCGATCGCCAGGGGATCGTGCAATTGGCCTTCGCAGACACCAACCTGCCGCAAATGATCTCCTTCGGCGGCAACGCACAGGCTTTTACGGTGCTGCTGGTGCGCAAAGCTCTCGATTACGGGCAGGTCAAACCGGGTGAGGAGGCGCTCGCCATACTGCTCGAGACGGTAAAGCCGAATGTAGGTTTGGTCGATCGCAATCGGATCGATGAAATCATCGCCCAGTTGAGCGGTTCCACACCCGCAAGCTCTTCTGCACAACCTGCCAGCACACCCACACCGCAGGGCAACACGACCATCAACATTGGGGGCAGCGTCACAGGCAGCAATGTGAACATCGGTGGCAATCAAACATTCTCTGGCGATACCAGCTTCTCGCAGGGACCACAACCGCCCTCAGGTGGGCAGTCTCCCCAACTCACCTCGACACCACAACCGCCCCCTACACCTGCCGTTTTACCCTGGCCGGCAAACACACGTGCGGACGACCACATCTTTATTTCCTACAGCAGCAGCGACCGTGTGGCGATTGTCGATCGCCTCGCAGATGACCTTAACACAGCGGGTTTCAAAGTTTGGGTAGATAACCTGGACGCACGTTATGGTGGTATCGTCGTGGGCGAAGATTGGAAGCAATCCCTGGCGAATGCCATTAACGCAGCAGGGGCGGTCGTGTTTGTGATCACACCAGATTCGGTGCAAAGTGCGTGGTGTGCTGCGGAGATCAAACGCGCGCTGGAAAGCCGCAAGCCCCTGGTTCCGATTATGGTACGCCCCCTCAAAACGGAGACCGAAAAAGCAGCCTTTGGTGCGCTGAATATCGGTCATCTGCACTATCTGGACTTCTTCAGCGCGACGTACCAGGGGGGGTTACAACACCTCCAGGCTGCGCTGAAAGCATACTTCTAGTGATTCTCGTTTCGTCGTACAAGGCGATGTCTTAGCCGATGCATCGGCGGGCAGGGTCACGATTCCCTACCCCACCACCGATGCGGTATGTTACTCCGTCCAGAACTGCTCGGTGAGGTACTTGTAGCCGTTGTCGCAGAAGATGGTGACGATGGTCGCGCTTTCGCCGCGTGCGGCAACCTCATCGGCGATACGTAGCGCCGCGACCATGTTCGCTGCCGCGCTGATGCCCACCAGATACCCTTCTTCGCGGGCGAGCTTGCGCGCCATCTCGTAGGCAACCTCTGTGCCCACTTCGACGCGCCCCGTGGCCACCTGCTCATCGTAGATGCCGGGCTTGATGGCTGTCTCCATGTGCTTGAGGCCCTCCAAACCATGAAAGGGTGAGTTCGGCTCCATGCTGATGACTTCGATGCGCGGGTTCAGTTCACGTAACCGACGCCCCGTGCCAACCATCGTGCCGCTGGTGCCCAGCCCGGCGACGAAGTGCGTCACGTTGCCACGGGTCTGCTCCCAGATTTCCGGCGCGGTGGTGTGATAGTGGGCCTGCCAGTTGGCCGGGTTGTTGTACTGGTCGGCGTAGAAGTACGTCTCAGGTTCCTCGGCGGCCAGGGCACGCACTGCCTGGATTGCCCCGTCGCTGCCTTCAAGCGGGTCGGTCAGCACGAGTTCGGCACCATAGGCCCGCAGAATTGCGATGCGCTCGGGGCTGGCGTTCGCTGGCACAAACAACTTCACGCGGTGGCCGCGTGCCGCACCAAGCATGGCATAGGCGATACCGGTGTTGCCGCTAGTGCTATCCAACAGAATTTTGCCATTGCCGAGGTTGCCGTTTTGCTCCGCCGCGCGGATGATGTGATACGCGGCACGGTCTTTCACGCTACCGCCGGGGTTGTCCCACTCCGCCTTGGCAAAAACCTGGACATCCTGAGGCAGGTGGGCCATCAGCCGACGAAAGCCGACTAGCGGCGTGTTACCGATACGATCTTCGATACGCGGCGCGCGGGCCGCGACGATGTTCTGGGGTTCCAACAGTCTCAATGCGCTCATCTTTACTCACATCTCCATATCTCGTACACCATGCAAACGCAAAGCACTCGGTCATCCGCATATGATGCCGGGTTCGCAGCGCCCACTGGTGGTTATTTGCTTGGTTGAGGGGGGGAACGAAAAAGTGGGTGCTAGCGTCCCGCTAGGCCCAAACACCGCGTGTTGTACATCCGAAAGAGGTGGTGCGTGTCGAATTCGTTCATGTAGTGAAGTTTAGCGCAAATTGCGCGCACTCGTCAACAAACATAATAAACGTTAAGGCTAAGACGATACGAGGTCGTCTGGTCTTACCGTTTCGCATTCTGCGGCGGTTGTCTCTATAATGGCACGCGGAGAGGTATGCGATGAACGCTGTCCCAACAATCAGTCAACCACAAGCAGACGGCGCAAGCGGCGTCGAGTTTGCGTACACGGTCGAACAAGGTGTTAACCGCTTGCAGATACCCCTGCCCACGGCTGCTGCGCGTTTCGCACCGTCGCTTGCGCTCGTATATCGCACCGATATGCGCGAGCAGGGTTCGTTCGGTTTGGGTTGGGCGCTCAACATGCCGCAAATCGTCGCCCGGGGCGATACAATCACCTTCCGTGATGAGTCACTTTTTGCAGACGCGACAACCCTGCGCACAGAAAACGACGAGCGTTACACGGTTGTGCGCTACCGCCCACACATCGAGCAGGACTTCACGCGCGTGGAACGGTGGACACGCACGGCGACGGAATCGGTTCATTGGCGGACCACATCGCGCGCCGGGGTCATGAATACGCATGGCTTTACATCGGGCGCGCGCGGCGGGGCCGACACATGGCTGCTCGAAGAAGCGCGCGATGGCCACGGCAACCTCATCGCCTACACGAATGACGGCGAAAAGAGGTTGCAGCGGGTCTTCTATGGCAATGCTGCCCCAGATGTACCCGGCGGGTGGATGTTCGAGTTGCGTTTGAGCTACGACGACGCCCTCTGTACCCGTGCGACGCTCATCCACCGTTTCGAAGAACTGGGTGAACTGCCGCTTACCGTCCGTACGATGGATTTCGGCTATGATGTGCAGCCCGGCGTATCGTTGCTGACGACCATCACGGTCACGGGCTACGACAGCGACGAAGGCGAAAGCCTGCCGCCACTGACTTTCACGTATATGCCGCTCACGCTCGATGGCACCGTCCGCATTACCGAGGCTGTGCGCGCCGAAGCCTGGGACGGCAATCAACCGCGCTCGCAGTGGGGTGGCGTATGGTACACACAACGCCACGATGGTGACGGCGGATTCGGGATGCTCACTACTGCCGATGCCCCTATCGCCCCGACGACAGATGGGGTAATCGCCAATATAGGCGGCGCACCCGTCCATGTGCAGGTGTTCCACGATAGGGTGTGTTACACCGCCGCCGATGGTGATCTCGTGCGAATGCCCGTTGCGCTCGACCATGCCGATGCCTTCGACCCTTCGCGTGTGCGCTTGGCCGATTTCACAGGTGATGGTCGCGCCGACCTCGTCTATTTTGGGCGGCACAGGGCGCGCCTCTGGCTGAATTTGCGTGGCGTTGCCTGGAGCGCCCCCTGGGAGGTGCCCGCCTTTCCAAGGACGGCCACCTACACCGATGTGCTCGACTTACACGGCGATGGCCGAGCGTGCATCGTGTGGCAGTTGCCCGGCGAGGTGCATCTGCGGTATGTGCAGCCAGTGAACGCGCCGCTGCATTGGATGGTACAGGCACGCGTCAACGACAATTTGAAGGTTCAGTTCGGCGCGATGCAAAACCCGACTGCGCCTGAGCAGTGGGTCGTCGAGAGTGCTCTGGTTAGTATTGCCGAACAGCAGCAGACAGAGCGCTACACGTACGCGCAGAACTTCATCGAGCGCAAGCTCACCGGCAACGAGGCCGTCGACGATGCCGCCCTCATCCGCGAATGGTACGACGACGACGGCAATACCCTGCGCCAGGAAACATATACCGCCCCCGACGATACCAAAATCGATAACCGAGCGAATCGTCCGCGCCGCATTGTCTCGTATCAATACAATACCCAGGAGATGTTCGGCAGCCGGTACACATACGTCAGCGACCTAATCGAGCATACCTACAGAGCCACGGGCGGCGAACGACACACCAAGCC
>CAYSVE010000365.1:0-2796 GCA_964434365.1 uncultured Anaerolineaceae bacterium
GGGGGCGGGTCGGGCGGGGGCACCGGTGGGTTCGTCGGGACGGGTGTGCGGGTCGATGCTGTGGTGGACACTTGCATGGGCGGTGGGGTGCCGGTTGGCATCGGTGTAACCGACGGCATGGGCGTTTCGGTGGGGGGCAGCGTCGGCGTGACGGTCGGTAGAAAGGCCTCCGTCGGCAGAATCAGGATCTCCGAGGAGCCACCGCACGCCGCGAGACCCAGCGCGAGCAGTATCCAAAGGTAGAAGCGGTTGAAGCGAGCCATACACTACACCCTGTCCATCGAGCAACCCCAATGGAGACCAGTGTAGCGCAATCTTTAATTTTTGCAGTTAGGGTTAGCCAACGAACTGCGCGACGATCAACACAAACGCGAAGATCGTCACCGCGCCGTGGACGGCCCGCGCCACCACCGACGGCCACACCGAGCCGCTGCGCTCGTAGATGAGGGCCGAAGCCCCACCAATGAGCAGCCCGACCAGGAAATTGGCGGCGGCGACATTGAGAATCGCGTACATCCATGTGCTGAAGGCATTGCCGATCCACGGGCCGTGGCGCTTGCGCAGCCATGTATACAATACGCCCCGGAAGAAAATTTCTTCGGCGACGGGTACCAACCCACCGTACAACACAAACACGATGATGATGTTCGTGAGGGTGAGGCCCTCGGTGATGGGGCCGAAGCTCGACGACGGCGGAAATTCGGTGCCAAGGGTGGGCAGCAACAGCAACCCAAGCGTCACGGGTGCGCCGAACAGCCCGTAGGCTGCCCCCTGCCACAGCACTTTGTTTTCCACGCGCACGAAGCCGAAGCGCGTCCAGTCGTATTTGACGCGCCACCCGGCGTACCACGTCGCGGCAAACAGGCCCATGCACATCAACGCTGTGGAGCCGAGGATGAGCGACACCGGGTACTGCTCGATGATGAAATCGACCTGAAGCTCGGACTCTGCTTCGAGCAGGGCCGGGTTCGTCGCCACAATGCCGATCGCCGCGCAGAACATCCCCGCGAACAGCACACCGAACAAAATCAAGGCCATGAGGCCGAAGTCGCGCAGGCGGATGCCGACGACAGCTTCGTCGAGAGGGGCTGCCGGGGCGGGCACGGCACTGGCCGCCTCACTGGCCGCAATTGGCGAGATCACCGCCTCAGCTAGCGGTTTTTCCGGCGCTTGCTTGGCCGGGCTGGAAAACATCCCCTCACGACCGGAGTACTCAGGCAGGAGACCCATCGCGTTTCCTTCGTAGTTTGGCGTGCGCAATTATCAAGGTCGATTGTACCCTCAACGCTACGATGGCCCCACCCAACCCAGCAATTGCATCTGCCCGCGCAGGTCGCCGGTGAGGTTGACCGACGCGAAGCCGTTGGGGTTGGACACATACACATCGAAGCGGCCATCGAGGCGGTTGATGTTCACGCCGCTGAAGGCGATGTTGGCCCCATCCGGTGAGTAGATGGGGGCGCACATGCTGGGCGGCGGGTTGCTGCGTGCCACGAAGCTAAAGTCGAGATCGAGCACGGTGGAGCCGAACGGACACTGCCCGTTGAGTCCACCCACGGCGACCTGGTCGCCGCTCGGTGCCCACGAGGCAGACATGCCAAAGCGGGGGTAGGTCAGTTCGGCGACGCGGCCCACGATTTCGCCGCTGATGTCTGCGAGCACGATTTCGGTGACTTCCCCAGCGCTCTGGTAGAGCACGCGCCGCCCATCGGGCGACCACGCCTCGGCGAGCATGAAGGGCTGCCCGGCGGCGGGCGGCTCGACGACGCGCAAGCGCCCGGTGTTCACATCGGCGAGGTAGAGCTTGCGCTCGGCGTCACCGAAGGCGGGGTTGCCACTGGCGAACGCAATTTGCGTGGGGTTGATCCATGTCGGCGGGTCGCTGAGTTCGACATCGCTCATCATGCGCAGCTCGTCGGTGGTGAGGTCCAAGACATACAGTTGCCCGCCGATGGGCGGTGGCGTGCCGGTGTTGTCGCAGGTATCGGGCAGGTTCGGCACCCAGGTGGGGCACGTCAGGCGGTCGCTGACGAACGCGAGGTAGCGGCCATCGGGCGAGTAGGTCGGCCAGAAGTCGTAGCTGCCACTGGCAGTGAGATTTTCGGGGTTGGCGCCCTCGCGGCCAATGGTGAACACATCGGTGGCGTACTCGGTCGCAAGCACGACCGCCACCCGCGAGCCATCGGGTGCCCAGGCTGGTTCGTTGTAGAAGCCGCGCTGCACCAATGATGTCATCGGCAGGGCGCGCTGGCTGTACCCACCGGGGATATCCAATAGGTACAGCCCCGGCGCGACGCTCGTGCTGCCTGGCTCCACAAAGTATGCAACGGCGTTACCTGCTGCCGCCAAAAACACCTGATCGCCGGTGCTGGCGGGCATGTCGATGATGGGAATGCGGAAGGCGCGGTTATCGGGCGGGCTGAAGTACAGCGTTTGCACCCCGGTTGCCGGTTGCGGCGTGAGTGCCTCGGCACCGCTGTCGTCGCGGTCGTTTTGGTTGACGAATGCCACATAGGGCCGCGACAGGCCATCGATCAGTTCGGTGGGCAGCGTGAGGAACTCCCAATTATCGAGCGTAAAGCCGACGGTATCCCCCGGCGTGCTGCTCGGCAACGGCGTGACGCTCGGCGTGGGCGTAACGGTAGGGGTAAACGACGCCGTGGGCGAAAGCGTTAGGGTGGGCGTGTTGCTCGGCGTAAACGGCGCCGTCGGCGTCGGGGTATCCGTCGTGGTGGGTGGCGGCGGTGTATTCGTCGCGGTGGGGGAGGTTGTTGTATTCCTCGCTCTCCAGCACCG
>CAYSVE010000365.1:2806-6236 GCA_964434365.1 uncultured Anaerolineaceae bacterium
GTCCGAGCTCGGGGCGATGCCGACCGGGTCGGGGTGGGCGTGGGTGTGGGCGGCTGGGCAGCAATCGTGCAGGCCGCGTTTAACAATAACAGTGCGCCCAAGCACTGAACAAAAAGCCTATTCATACCGAGGTGGCCCTCAAAAACAAGCAACGCGGCCCACAGCATACCACGCAAATCAGCCGCCGATAACGACGACTTCCACGCGATAGGCCACCGCTTCGCCGTTGGCCCGCTGCACCCGCAGCACGTAATTTGTCGTTTGTGTGGGGCAAACCTGGCGACCATTGCTGCTGCTCACGGGCGTGTCCTCGAAGAACACGGTGGCGTCCTGGGGGGTGGCCCAGCGGACGGTGGTGCACTCCCCCAGGCGAATCGTTGCATCGTCGACGGCGAGGGCTATGTCCGTCGGCGCGGGGAGGGTGGGTGTATCGGTGGGCGGTAACGTCGGCACGTTGAGCACCTGCCCGATCGACAGGCGATTCGGGTTTTCAAGGCAGTTGCCGATTTGCAGCTCGGTCGCGGTGAGGCCGAAAATACTCGCGATGCTCGTCAGGTTATCGCCACGGCGCACCGTGTAACGCTCAGTCCATTCTTCAGGGGCGCACGTCCCGTCTTCGATATCGAGCAGTTGGAGGTTCACCGGCACGTCAGGTAACTCGACTGGGCGCGGTAAGAGGCTCGCCGCCAGCAGGGCAATAACCCGGTCGGTGTAGGGCATCGCATCGGCGGGTGGGCCGTCTACCCGGCCATCGGGCGTTAGCGGCAGGTCGACCGCGCTGCCCTGCGGCACAATACGCGTCGACTCTTGTGCAGAAACGACCCCGCTCCCTGCCAGCGTGCTCACAGTCAGCACGGTATCCGCCGTGATGAACAGCGTCGTGCCCGCCGTGATGCTCGCGCCGTTGATGTTCAACACGACCTGTGTTTGCTCCGGGGCTTGCACGAGCAGCCCCGAAGGCGGCACATTGGGGCAAATCTCGCGGGTCGGGGTGCTCAGGGATAGCGAATCGAGTGTGGGGGAGATGCCATCCAGGGTAGCGTCGCCCGTGAGCACGAGCGTTACCACACGACCGTCGGTACTGCTGACTTTGACAATATCGGCTCGCCACAGCGTTGGCACAGCCTCGAAGGTGCCACGGCCCAGGCTCTCGACCTCGGCGAGCGGGGCAGTGGATTGCCCTCGCCAATACGCGGGCAGTTCGCTGCTGTCGTAGGCCACATGCAAACTGCACACCTCGTTGGCCCCAGCCACACAGCGCGATGCGTCATCCACGGCCCGTTCGATGACCTGCGCGCAGGACGTTAGCGAGTCGTCGCGCACGCGCACGAAGGTTACTTCGCCAGGGGCAGCGGTTTCGGTCGCATTGCAAGCGGTAAGCACGGCTATCAACAACAGGAGTAGCGGCCCACAGGCAACCCGAGGCATGGGCCGTGCTCGCGAGCCTTCGACTCGCCCACTAGCTCGACGCAAAAAAGCAAGAATAAATCGTGCTCCCACAGTAACTAGCCCCCCAACGGCTGTGCGTTTAGTCCGTGATGGTTACCGCGCCGACCACCGGGCGCTCCACCCCGTCGGCCAGCAGACGTTCACCGGTTTGCCAGTTGTATACCGTCGCACGGACGAGGTAATCACCCGGCCCCGGCAGCGAAATGTCGTCGGCACGGCAGCGGAACCCATCGCCGATTAGCCCGGCATCGAAGCCGTTGGCGTAGCCACCAGCGGCATAGTCGACGTGTACACCGAGCGAGTATAACCCGGCGTTGACGCCTTCGCCCGTTCTCCAGCCGATCGTGGACGCAACAATGTTTTCAGGTGTCACGCTCGGTCGTTCGAGGGGGTACACATCGACGGTGCCGCCGTCTTCGGTGACGAAGGTGAGGCCCGCATCGGGTTCGCGCGCGGAGAGGCTGAGCGTCACATCGTCCGACTTCACGACAATGCCACACGACGCGTACCCCGCCGCCGGGAGCCACTGCCCTTCCACCGGGCCGAGTCGCCAATTGCGACGCCCCCGCTCGTAGGCGAGCCACACCCGGTCAGCATCGTCGACGGCTTCGCGCACGCTGTCGGCATACACCGCGTCGAGGATGGCCGGGGGCGAGAGAATCATCGTGTTGCGAAGGGTGTTCGCGTCGTACAGGTAATAATCGATCATCGCGCGCATACTGCCGACATCGGCGCTGTTATCCGGCATGTAGAAGGTCACAGCATCGTCGGGGCCAGTGCGGCCTTGCAGCAGCACCACAAGGTCATCTAGCGGCGGATGAAAGTCCGTTGGCAGTATCGCGGCCTGGAAGGCCGGGTTCAGCAGCGCATAGCCGCAACCGATGCACCACAGGCCGAGCGTAAGCGCCGAGGGCACGCCGCGTTTTCGTAACTCGTAGATACCCGCCCCGGCTGCGAAGGCCAACCCCGGCCACAGAAAGATGAGGTAGCGCATTTCGGTGAGCGCGGGCACGAAACGGCTCGCGATGAGGATGGCACTGCCGCTGCTCGCCAGCCAAAACCACACGAAGCCCGCGTATCGACCGCGATAGCGGGCTGCGGCCGCCAGCAACAGCAGCACCAACAGCGCCCCACCGTTCGCGAACATGCTGAGCACGTTGCGGACCATATCTACCGGGGCCATGTTGGCCTCGGCCCGCCCGTGCTCTTGCGCAACGAGGATGCCACGCAGCAGCACCCCGGTCCATGGGAGGAACAGGCCCACACCCGCCGCGAACGCGATGAGCGTGTGCCAGTAGCCCGGCTTGCGGAAGCGGACGATAAGGTGAAAGAGGCCGACACCGCCCACTGCAAAGGCCGCGAAGTAGTGCGTGTATAGCAACCCGGCGGTACTGAGGGCGAGGGCGATGTAACCCGCACGGTTGCGTTTTCGCGTTGTGTAACCGTACGCCCAAAACAACGTTACCGTGAGCAGCACCATCAGCATGTAGTTGCGCATGTCGTGCAGGTAGTTGACGTAGAACGCGCTCACACCCATCGTGAACACCGCATACAGGCCGATTTCGGGGTTGGCGTAACGACGAGCCAGCGCATACACCCCCGCGGCGGCCATCACCCCGAAGAACAGCGACGGCACCCGCAACGTAAGCACATCCCAGCCGGTGAGGCTGCCCCACGCACTCATCACGAGGTAGTACAGCGGCGCTTGCCAGCGGTTCGCCGCGATGCGCCCCAACGACGCCAAAGGCGAGGCGGGGCCATACTGTGGCGGAGCCGCTGCGTACCACAAGGTGCGCTGCTCGTCCGTCCATAGTGGGTCACCGATGCGGGGCCCCGCTAGCGCCGCGATGATCACGAGCGTGAAGGCCACCGCGACCGTCGTTAGCCCGGCCTTCGGCACGCGGCGCGGACGAACCTCGGCAGCAGTGGGGGTGAATTTCTCGGAGGTCGTCGTCTCATTTTTAAATTTCGCTTGCGGAGG
>CAYSVE010000366.1:0-6230 GCA_964434365.1 uncultured Anaerolineaceae bacterium
CCATGCCACCCATGTCGCCGCCCGGCATCGCCGGCGTGGTCTCTTCGGGGATGTCGGTGATGAGCGCCTCGGTGGTGAGGATCATGCTGGCGATGGACGCCGCATTCTCGACTGCACCACGGGTCACCTTGGCCGGGTCCGGCACGCCAGCCTCGATCATGTCCACGTAGTCGCCCGTGAGGACGTTGTAGCCCACACGGTGGTTCTTGCGGCTCTTCTGCAGGCGGCGCACGCTCTCGATGATGACGGCACCATCTTCACCGGCATTCGCCGCGATCTTACGCATCGGCGTTTCGAGGGCCTTGCGCATGATGTTCACGCCGGTCTGCTCGTCTTCACCGTTCAGCTTGAAGTCGCGCAGCGACTCGACCGCGTTGATGAGGGCCACACCACCGCCCGGCACGATGCCTGCTACGACGGCGGCGCGGGTCGCGCTCAGCGCGTGCTCGACGCGGTGCTTCTTTTCCTTCAGTTCGGTTTCGGTAGCAGCACCCACGCGGATGACGGCAACACCACCGCTGAGCTTGGCGAGGCGCTCTTGCAGCTTCTCGCGGTCGTAGTCGCTGGTGCTCACCTCGATTTCCTTGCGGATGGTGTCGATGCGGCCCTGGATGGCGGAATCGTCGCCAGCACCATCGACGATGGTCGTCTCTTCCTTGTTTGCGACAACCTTCTGCGCACGACCGAGGTCCTGCAACGTCACGGTATCGAGCTTGCGGCCCGTCTCTTCACTGATGACCGTACCACCAGTGAGAACGGCAATGTCTTGCAGCATCGCCTTACGGCGGTCACCAAAGCCCGGAGCCTTCACGGCCAGCACCTTCAGCACACCGCGCAGGGTGTTCAGCACGAGCGTTGCGAGCGCTTCACCGTCGATGTCCTCGGCGATCACCACAAGGTCACGCTTGCCGATCTGCATCAGCTTCTCAAGAATCGGCACGATGTCCTGCGCCGCGCTGATCTTCTTATCGTGGATGAGGATGTACGGCTCTTCGATGATGGACTCCATGCTCTCGGAGTTGTTCACGAAATAGGGGGAGATGTACCCACGGTCGAACTGCATCCCCTCGACGTAGTCCGTCTCAAACTCGAGGCCCTGGCTCTCCTCGACGGTCACCACGCCATCCTTGCCGACCTTGTCCATCACGTCGGCGATGAGGCCGCCGATTTCTTCGTCCTGGGCGCTCACGCTAGCGACGCTGGCGATTTCTTCCTTGGTGGAGATGGGCGTCGACTGCTCGAGGATGTTCTTGGCAACTTGCTCGGCAGCCGCCATGATGCCTTTCTTCAGCAGCATCGGGTTCGCACCCGCGGCAACGTTCTTCAGGCCCTCGCTAACGATGGCCTGTGCCAGAACCGTCGCGGTGGTGGTGCCGTCACCGGCGATGTCGTTGGTCTTGGTGGCGGCTTCCTTGAGGAGCTGCGCACCCATGTTCTCGAACGGGTCTTCCAGTTCGATTTCCTTCGCGACCGTCACACCGTCGTGGGTCACCGTCGGCGCGCCGAACTTCTTATCGAGCGCAACGTTGCGGCCCTTGGGGCCAAGGGTGGTGCTCACCGCGTTGGCGAGCTTATCCACACCGCGCTGCAAGCCACGGCGGGCTTCATCACGAAATACCAGTTGCTTAGCCATTTATGTGCCTCCGTGTTTTTCTTGTTTTGTGCGGACTTTATTCGATAATCCCGAGGATGTCGCTCTCCTTCATGATGAGGAGCTTGTCGCCATCCAGCTTGATCTCGGTACCTGCATACTTGGCAAACAGAACCTTGTCGCCAACCTTCACGTCGAGTTCGATGCGCTCACCGTCATCGTCGCGCTTGCCGGTGCCCACCGCAAGGATTTCACCTTCCTGCGGCTTTTCCTTGGCGGTCTCCGGCAGAATAATGCCGCTGGCGGTTTCGGTTTCTTTCTCGGTCGGCTTGACCAGTACGCGGTCGCCGAGAGGCTTAATGTTTGTAGCCATGGGTAAGTCCTCCTGTTGAAAAATCTGCTATTACGACCGAATTCGCTCACCGAATTTTAGCACTCAGTCGCAGGGAGTGCTAACGATACGCACGGAAATATAGCAATGAGGACCTGGATCGTCAAGATTTCTAGCAAAGATTTTACGGAAGTGCCAGGAATAAGGGCCAGGTGCGGCCCTTAAACGGGGTCTTCGACAGCGCGGAGGCTGTCCAGGATGAGTTGGAAGGTTTGTACGAAGTCGTTGCCAGCGTCGTTGTCGGCATACAGTTCCAACACGAGCATCGTATTCTCACGCTCCAGGTAGAAGACATCCACCTGCCCGGGTGCCAACGACTCGTGGCCCGCCAACACCCGATAGCTGGTACGCTGCGTACCATCGGGTGCGGTCACCGTGTCGATGAGTTCCAGCCCATCGACATCCTCGAAGAACGCGCGCTCGTAACCGCGCAATGTCGTGTTGAAGTCGACCCCCATTTCCAGCGGGGCGACCGTCACATGCACACTGCCATCAGCGGACTGCCAACGGTGGCGCAGCATCCCATCGCGCGAGACATCGAAGATCAACTGTGGTGGAATCCATATGTCGGGCACATTCAGGCTGTAGCCATCCTGGGTGATGGTGCTTGCCCGCGGGAACGGTGTGGGAAGGGGGGCACTACCCCCGGTAAGCGAGTCGAGATCGACGAAGGCGATGACCAGTATCCCCACAACCACCACCGCAATCAACAGCAGACCACCCAAAATCGCCGCGAGATTGCCCCGCTGCTGCGCCCCGCCCCGCGACAGCGCCGTGTCTGTCGAGGAGATGGGTGGGGCGATCGTCGGTGCACCATCGGCGCGGAGGTCTGGGTCGGTGGCGGGGGTCACCGTGGGTTGATGTTCAAGCTCGCCTGTCGAGCGTGGGGTTACCGACCCGGTACGCCGCACGCCCGCTGTGTTCCCTAAATCGACCGTCGTACGCCTACGCGGCCCACCGGTCCGCACGGCGTCGGCGAAGGCTTCGGCGAACTCGGTAGCCGTCGCATAGCGCTCATCGGGGTCTTTGGCCGTCGCCACTTCGACGACTTCCTCGACCGCCTCAGGCACATCGACGTTGAACGAGGCCATCGGTGGTAGCGGGTCGTTGATGTGCTTAAACAACATCGCGACCGGCGTTTCGGCGAAGAACGGTTCGCTGCCCGTCAGCAATTCGTAAACGACGATGCCAAACGCGTACAGGTCGCTGCGCGAGTCGAGCGGCGAACCGTTGGCCTGCTCAGGACTCATGTAGGCGGGCGTGCCGATTATCGCACTCCCTGTAAGCTTACTGTCGATGACACGCGCGATACCGAAGTCGCTGAGGTACGCGTTGCCATTTTCATCCATGAGGATATTGCCAGGCTTGAGGTCTCGGTGAATGATGCCTTGCTGATGCGCGTAGTCTAGGGCCTGCGCCACCTGCGAAATGGGGCGCACAAGGTCGCTGAGGTTGTTCCAGCCATCGCGCACCATCTTCTTGAGGCTATCGCCCGCCAGCAAACGCATGGTGATGTATGGCATCCCCTCGCTTTCGCCGTAGTCGTAGATGGGCACGATGTGGGGATGCTCCAACATCGCGATGACTTCGACCTCACGCGTGAAGCGCTCGTAGAAGCCGGGGTCGTGCAGGAGTGCGCGTGGCAACACCTTCACCGCTACCGTGCGGTTGATGGACGTTTGCGTCGCTTTGTAGACTGTTGCCATGCCACCCTGGCCGATTTGCGAAACGATGGTGTATTGCCCCAGCGTTTTGCCGATCAGGTCGTCGTGAGGTTGCTGATTGCTCTCGGACATCGTTGCTCAATCCTCGCTGTACAACACGTCTACGATCATTATGCCGCAAGGGGCGAAAATGTGCCGTTCTCGATCGCCCTTGCCCAAAAGCCGAACACCAACCCCGGCTCGTAAGCCCCAGCGGAGGTATCGAGCGGGCCACGCACCGCGATAGACACAATTACGACATCGCCAATTTGATCTATCGTGGGCGGGTGTATCGTCAACCCGACTAAATCGAACCAGCCGGCGTCGAAGGCAAGCATTCGCCCCGGCAGGGCATCGGCAGCGGCTTCGGCAGCGGCGATGTCGTTATACGCTACAACGATACAATACACCTGTTCGTCGCCCTGTTGATAATCCGCGATGGCGGCCAGGTCGTAAGACGGTAGCGGGTCACCTTCTGCGGTGAGCGCACCCGGCTGCACGATGATCGCCTGGAGCAAATCCCCTGTGCGGCCCATACTTTCGACGAGTGAGCGGTATTCCGGCAGGTCTGCCAATGATAAACGGTCTCCGGCCACGGTCTCGGCAGTTGCGGCAACGATGGGCCACAGGAACGAATTCGTCACGTACCGGTCACCGATGACGACCACCCGCGACGAGAGACCCACATCCCCGCCGAACGGATCACCGATTTCGATGTTGTCGACGTCGGTCATGCCGTCGCCACCTTTGGCCCAACCGCGTAGCCCGGCGGCGAGTCGTGTGGGGTCGTAGCCGCGTGCAGCCAACGCGAGCGCCGTACGCGGCGCGGAAAACGCACGGGCTTCACTTTCGACGAGTACACCGGTAAAGGGATCACTGCCGAATTGCAGCGCGCGGTCCATATCGAAGTACTCGAAGCCCAGCAAACGCGGCATATCGGCAATGCGCTCATCGACGAGATTGGTGAACGGCAACGGCCCTGCATGGATTCGAAGGCGAGCGGTTTGCCATAGGGCGCGCGCATCATCGCTGAGGGCGGCATACTCGGCAGCATCGTCAATGTGCGGCGTGCCAGGGTACGCCCGCTCGACCGCGCGATAGTCTACATAACTGAGGACGCCGCTGTTCATCTGTGGGTAGGCGTTTTCCTGTGGAACTAACGCCAGCAGTTCCAGCAGGGGTTGGTCGGCCTGGGCGCTCGTTGGCCCTACAAGCAGGGTGACGAGCGCGAACAAAATCAAGTATCGTGTAGGCATGCTTGTCATTGTGCGTTCGAGGAAGAGCGATGTCAACGGACCGTATTGTAGCCATCATGTTCGCGGTGCTTCTGCTGGCAGGTGGCGTGAAGGCACAGCAGCCCGTATTCCCGATTGCGCCGGGTGTCGCCGTGGAGGGCAACCTCAACGAGGCAACACGTAGCACGCGCTACAGCTTCGAAGCTGATGCCGAGGCCGAAATCACACTACGGATGGAAGCCACCAGCGGTGAAGTCGACCCGTTGCTGCTGCTCATCGGGCCAGATGGTGTGCTGCTAAACCAGAACGACGACGCCGAACCGGGTGTGAGCGCCGCAGAACTCGCATTGACGACGCCCATCGAAGGCACCTACATCGTCGAGGCGACGCGCTCCGCAACGCGCGGCGGCGATGGCACCTATAGCCTGCTGCTTACAATCGAAGGGGTGGAAAACCCGACGATGCCGATGAACCCACTCAGCGAGCCGCCACCCTTCGGCGTCGCGTTCACCGAAGTGGGCTACGGTGAGTTCGGCGCGGGCGACCTGAACCAGCAAACGCCGCGACGCTACTTCGCGGTAGGTGGCCAGCGCGGCGACCTTGTCCGTGCGGTGATGCGCACCATAAACGGTGAATTCACACCACAGGCGCGCCTGCTCAACGCAGACCTGCGCGAGATCAGCACGGCGTTTCAGCCCGCGACAGGCGAGACGATTGCCTTCGCGACCCTCCCAGAGACGGGATGGTATCTCATCGAACTAAGCCGGGGCAATGCCATCGGCCAGGGGAGCTTCAGCCTGTACGTCGATGGCATCGCCGGGCAGGTGCTCAGGCTCAACGAGGAGCCGATAACGGGCGCATTCACGATGAATACGCCCACCCTCGCGTACACGTTCAACGCTACCATCGAAGACCAACTGTTCCCTACGCTGTCATCGATTGCAGAGGATTTAGCTCTCGAATTACGCCTGTTGGACATCAGTTACCGCACGATTGCCGTTGCCACCGGGCGCGATGGGTTCCAGTTGCGGGCCGTCGCCCCGCGCACGGGGCCGTACATTCTCCAGGTGAATAACCTGCTCGGCGGGGCGGGCGGCGAATTTACACTGCAACTCGCAGGCGTCGAAGTCGACACTACGAAGCTCGATGTGCGTGCGGCGACCTACAATGCACCGCCTTTCGAAGGTGTCCTCGACGACGCGCGAGCGGTGGACTACTACCAGTTCGCCGGGCAGGCCGGGGAACTCATCTTCGCAGAGATGAACGCCACCAACGGTGACCTCGACCCGTTCCTTGTGCTGGCCGACGAA
>CAYSVE010000367.1:0-6224 GCA_964434365.1 uncultured Anaerolineaceae bacterium
CCCCGGCGAAACCGTGACCGTCTCCTGGCAAATCGAAGACACCGACGCGGTGTGGATCGAAGTGCACAACGGCGCGGGCCTCAACTGCAACTTCGAACCCGAATACCTCACCCTGTTGGAAGCCCAACCAGCCACCGGCTCCGCGCAAATCGTGGTGCCAGAGTTGAACTACTCGCCGCTGGAATTTCGCGTATACACCGATTTTTATGTGCCACGCAACTACTATGACTATCGATGCAGCACCTTCGCCGAACCAACTGTCACACTCACCACCGACCTCACCGATTACGTCGGGAAGGGCGTTACATCGTTTGAGGTTGTCGAGCCTGCCACGTTCGCCGGGGGCACGGCCACCGTCACCTGGGACGTATCGCGCGGTGAGAGTGTCACCCTTCGGCTGCCCGAACCCGATTGGATCGGCTGGCAAGCGATCTGGGATCAGGTGCCCGTCGTGGCAACATACACCGACCTGCCGCTGAGCGGCTCACTCGAGGTTCCGATCCCCGATAACATCCAAACTCGCGCGGGGATCTTCCAGTATGTGCTGCTATACATCGAAGATGGCATCGCCCCCGCCCCCGATGCCCACGCCTCGATTCCACTCGATATGGACCTCGACCTGACGTGTGCAGGAGGCATTCGGTTTACCACCTTGGCCGACGGCGCGGATGTCGCCCCTGGCGCATCGGTTTCGGTGACGTGGGAAAGCTGCGGCTTGCCAAACACACGCCTCAAACTGCGTTCGGCGGCTTTCGGTGCGCCTCTGCCGCGCGTCACCACCCCAGACGACGGTCACCTATCCGTCGAATCGGCTGGGTCGCAGGTCATCGACATGCCGCCGGAGCCCGGTCGCTACGCTGTGGATTTGGCATACGTACATGAGGGCACCGTGTACCTGCTAGAGCGCCTATTCCTCGATGTGGTGTACAGCGAGCAATAGGACACCCGGTGGGTGGCAGCATAGGTCATTCGCGCTAACATCGGGTGCACACTGGCAATTTCTACAGGACGACACTCACCATGCTCTTGAATAAACATCGCACTTTGCTGCTGACGCTGCTGGCCCTACTGCTCACGACAACGACCGTCACCGCCCAGATTATCCCCGAAGGTGTGGGCGACCGCGAACTCACGCTTGTGAACCCGCTCAGTGGCGACGGCGTCACGATTTCGGTGTTGCGGCTGGCCTACATCGTCGGCGGGTTGATCCTGCTCGTCGCGGGCTGGCGCGTGCACCGGCTGGCGTTGGGTATCGGCGGGGCCATCGTCGGCGCGACCTTTGCGCTGTCGTTCGTCCCGCCCGATAGCGGCCTATTCATCGAACTGATCGCACTGCTCATCGGCGGGGTAATCGGCGGTGCGTTGGCGTCGTTTGTGTTTTACCTGGGCGTGTTTTTGCTGGGGGCTTACATCGGCCTGCTGGTGACCGCCCAAATCTGGCTGGTCGCGTTCGGCGTGCAGCCGGGCCTAATCGCGCAGATCATCGGCGCGCTCATCGGCGGCTTTTTGCTGCTGGCGCTCAGCTTCGAGCTGGTCGTGCTGGTCACGGCAGCCGCAGGCGCGGTGATGCTCGCGCAGGCCTTCAACTTGCAGTTGATCGTTGCGCTGGTGCTGCTGGTCATCGGCGTGTTGATACAGGCGGCGATTGCGCGTCGCAGCGGGCGCAGCGCCTTCCGGCGACGGCGCGCGACGGACACCTTCTAGCGTGCGGCTGAGGGTTGCCACGCCCGCGTGCGGCGTGTACAACTGAACCCCGTTTGCCAGTACATCATCGGGCGGGGTTTCATGCTTGCATCACTCAAAAAATACCAGGGCGTGCTACTACGCCTGATTATCACCGTGGCGGGCTTGGCGTTCGTCTTCACCATCGTCGACGTCAACGCCGCTATCGACAGCTTGCTCGCCATGCGGTTGGGGTGGTTCTTCGCGGCGCTTGTCGTCGCGCAGGTGGGCGTGGTGCTGCGCGCGTGGCGCTGGCAAACGCTCCTCGGTGGGGTAGGCGTGCACCTCGGCCTCGGCCAACTCGTGAAGCTGTACTACGAAGGGCTGTTCTTCAATCTGTATTTGCCCACCGGCTTCGGTGGCGATGTCGTGCGCGCGGTGGCCGTTGGTAGGCAAACCGACGACTCGACGACCGCCGCGACGGTGCTGCTCGATCGTATGATCGGCCTGTTGGTACTGTTCGCAATTGCGCTCGCGCTGATGCCATTTTTCGCCGCACAGGTGGAGGATAGTCAACTGCTGCTCTCCGGCATCGTGAGTGTGGTCGGCATCGTCGGCGGCGCGCTGGTGTTGCAGGGTGGCATCCTCGCCACACTGCTGAACATCGCCGCGCGGTTTAGGCTGCCTGGCGTGGGCTGGGCGCAGCGCTTCAACGCAAAAATTATGACGGTGGGCCGCAACCGGGGCGCGTTGGTCCGCGCCCTCGGCATTTCGGTAATCTTCAACGCCGTGCTGATTCTCATGCACGTGCTACTAGGGCCTGCCCTGGGCATCGACCTGCCGTTCGTGGGCTTTTTGCTGGTTGTGCCGATTACCTCGTTGCTTTCGCTCGTCCCGACGATACAGGGCCTTGGCATGCGCGAAAGCGCGTGGGTGCTGCTCACCACCCCCTTCGGCGTAGACCCCGGTGCCGCGCTCGCGCTGGGCTTTAGCGTGTACCTGCTGAACCTCAGCACACAGCTTATCGGCGGGGTGGTGTACGGCATCGCCGCGCTGCTTCCGAGCGCTAGGAAGCCCAGGGAAAAGACCGAAGCGGCGTAGGGTGCAAACATTAAGACGTGAGGATGACGTGGCCCTTCTTGTGTCCATCCTCGATGTACCGGTGTGCCTCAGCGGCCTGTTCGAGCGGATAGCAGGCATCCACCACCGACTGGATCGTGCCCGCTGCCGCGAGTCCTGCCACGAATTCGAGCACGTCCCGGCTTTCGATGGATAGCGCACAAATCACCTTCTGGCTGCCGAACAGCCATGTCCACAGCATTTGCCACACCTGCTTCATCTTGAAGGCGGCCAGCAGGTAGCGCCCATTCGGCGCGAGCACGCGCTTCACCGTTTCGAACGAGCTTTTGCCTGCGGTATCGAACACGAGGTCGTAGGTTTCGTCACCCTCGGTGAAATCCACCCACGTGTAGTCGATGACGTGGTCCGCGCCCAGCATCTTCACCAAGTTTACCCGAGGGGTGCTGCACACGCCAGTGACTTCCGCGCCGAAGTGATGCTTCGCGAGTTGCACGGCGTAAGTGCCGATGCCACCCGATGCACCATTGACGAGCACGTTCTGCCCCGGTGCGATGTCGACTTTGCGCAGCAAGTTCCACGCAGTGATAGCGCCATACGCCACCCCGGCGGCCTCCTCGTAGCCGAGGTTCTCCGGTTTGGCGGTCACGAGGCCATCGGCCTTTACGCAGATGTACTCGGCATACGCCCCGAAGTTTGACCCCAGATACCCGAAAACCGCATCCCCCACATCGAAGGTCGTCACCTCGCTACCCACCGCCTCGACCTCCCCGGCGAACTCGCTGCCAAGCACGGTTTTGCGCGGCTTGCGCAGGCCGATTTCCAGGCGCGATGGCAACCACAGGGCCGCAGGCATGGGGAACTCGCGCGGCGAGATTGCGCCGAAGTTGCGCGCGAACAGGTCACCACTGCTGACGGGCCGCGCGCGAACTTTGACGAGGATTTCGTTCGGCTTCGGCGTTGGTTTTTCGATCTCTGCGAGGTGCAACACTTCCGGTGGGCCGTACGCGGTGTAGACGATGGCCTTCATAGTGCACCGTCCACATCGATGACCACGTTGCCCTTCTTGTGCCCTTGCTGCACATAGTGGTGCGCCTCAGGTATTTGGTCGAACCGATAATACCGGTCGATCACCGGCTTAACCGCTTCATCCTCGATGAGCGACTTGAGGAACGCGAGGTCGTCCGCCGTGTGCTTGCCGGCATCGCCAACGACCGACTTGCTGCTTGTCATCGACACCCAAAGCCCCCGTACGATCGGCCCAAGGCCCATATGAACGACGCGCAGATAGACGCCATGCTCCTTAAGCGAGCGTACACAGCCGCCGAAGTCGCTTTTGCCGACCGTGTCGCAAATGATGTCGTAGGTGCCGGTTGGCGTGGTGTAGTCCTCTTTGGTGTAGTCGAAGACGTGGTCGGCACCGAGCAGCTTTACCATCGCAAGGTTCGCAGTGCTACACACCCCCGTGACCTCCGCGCCGAAGTGCTTCGCGATCTGTACCGCGTAGGTGCCCACGCTGCCCGAGGCCCCGTAGATCATCACGCGCTGCCCACTGCCGATGTGGCCGCCCCTCAAAAACCGCAGCGCCGTCACCCCGCCGACGGGTACCGCTGCCGCCTCGCCGTAGCTGAGGTTACCCGGCTTCAGCGCGATCGTGCCGTCTTCCGGCAGGCATTTGTACTCGGCGTAGCCACCAAAGCCAATATCGCACGACGCGAATACTGCATCGCCGGGTTTGTAGCGTGTGACCTCGCTCCCCACCGCATCGACATCGCCCGCAACTTCGAAGCCGAGAATCTGAATTTTGCGGGGGCGCAGCAGCCCGTTGTACATCCGCGCGAGGAACGGGTCAGCTTTGCGCATACGCCAGTCGCCAGCGGTGACCGTCGTCGCGCACACCTTCACACGGATTTCGTTCGGTTTGGGCATCGGCGTTTCGATTTCCGCGGGGTGTAACACCTCGGGCGAGCCGTATGCCGTGTAGATCATCGCTTTCATACGGCACCTTCCACATTGATAACCACCTTGCCCCGCGCGTGTTTCGTTTCGAGATAGCGCAGTGCATCGGGGACCTCGCGCAGGGGGTAGCGCCGGTCGATATACGGGACGACCTTGCCACTCATCAGCAACTCGTTCATGTACAGCAGGTCAGCCTGCTTCATCACTGCATTGCCCATCATGCCGATGTGCTGCGCGCTGTTCCGCGTGGACCAAGGGCCGATGAGCGCGTGCTCCAACAGGCGCAGCAACGTGGTGAACCCCGCAATCACGCATGTGCCATCGTGGCTCAGCGCCCGCCTGAGATCCGCCACCGAGCGGTTCCCGATACCGTCGAAGATGAGGTCGTATGGCACGCCGTTTTGGGTGAAGTCTTCCCGGGTATAGTCGATGATGTGGTCGGCACCCAGCGAGCGCACGAGGTCGATTTTGCCGGTGCTGCACACCGCCGTGACCTCCACATCGAAGGACTTTGCGATTTGCACGGCGAAGGTACCGACAGCACCCGTCGAACCGTTGAGCAATACCCGCTGCCCCGCTTGTATCTTCCCGTGGTCACGCAGGCCCTGCAACGCCGTGAGCGATGCCACCGGCACCGCCGCAGCTTGTTCGAAGCTGATTTCGGTGGGCTTGGGTACGAGCAGGGTTTCCTTTGCGACGGCGTACTCGGCAAAGCCACCTGTCGAAATTTCGCCGTACACGGCGTCGCCGGGCTGGAGCTGAATCACACCGGGGCCAACAGCCTCGACCACCCCTGCGACTTCGGCCCCAAGGATGTTGAAGTTCGGCTTGAAGAAACCTTCGCCCAGGCGCACGATGAACGGTGCCGCCCGCATCCGCCGCCAGTCCAGCGTATTTGCCGACGCAGCGTGGATCTTCACCAGCACCTCACCCGCCGATGGCATCGGTTTTTCGATTTCCTCGTAACGGAGCACATCGGGTGACCCGTATTCTGACAAAACAACGGCTTTCATGATGAATAGCGCCAATCGCCAAGTTTGCATTACTCACTATACGCTCACGATTGGGCGCGGGTTGCACCGTGGCAGGGTCTACTCGATGAACACGCCGCAGGCCTCACCGGCTGTGGTACACACGGCGACGACCGCGTTATTGTTCAACACCTGGAATTCTGCGGCGTTTAGCCAGAAGAGCGCGGTGCCCCCCACCAATTGGAACCCCAACAGCGTCGAGCACTCCGGTGGGGGTTGGCGCTCGCCCGAGGTTACGTCGCGGGTACGCAGGCAGTTGTTCACGCGGAAGTTACCCACCAACCCGACGCCCCATTGGCTTGCATCCCACGTGCCACTCGCACTACGGAAGCTCACGTTTTCCATGTTGAGCGCTGCACCGCCCACATTCACCATCGTAAACGACACGTCATCCCACAGCAGAAGCACGTTCGGTGGGGATGGGTTCGTCGGCGGGATAGCCGTCGTCGGCACCGGCGAGGGGGTGTTCGTACGTGTAAAGGTCGCGGTGGGCAG
>CAYSVE010000368.1:0-6207 GCA_964434365.1 uncultured Anaerolineaceae bacterium
CGATGTGCGCTTCGGTCGCGGCGTCCATGGGGTCGGGTGTCACCTGTGGCTCGCTGGCCGGGGCAATTTCATCGATTTCATCCACCCGTGGGAAAGCTGGGATGTCCTCGCGTGTCGGGCGTTCTTCGGTGGGGTCAGCGGGTGTGTAAGGGGCCGGTTCCGCAGTGCGCGCTGCGATCTCGTCCATCGCAGGGAACGACGGCATCGATGGCACCTCTTCGCGTTCGCGCTCGCGTGTGGGCGGGTCTGGGTCTGGGAAGGTCGGTGTGTGGCCCGGCGGCGGCGCAAACCGGCTCAGGAAGTCTGGTTCTGGCAGGGTGTCGGCTTCGGTGACTGCCGGGCGCGGACGCGTGTCATCCTCGGCGATGGGCGCCTCGGCGTCGACCGCAGGCATCGGTGGAGGTGTGATCGGTGTGTGGCGCGGCCTGTACGTTGCGCGCCCCTCGACATCGGGCGCTGCTTGCATCAGCGCGGCGGAGGTATAGCCCCCACGCGGGGCAATTTCCGTCACGAGTGTGTAGAGCATCTGTAAGCTCTTCTCCATCTCGTTATCCAGGCTGCGCTTCAGGCTCAGGCTATCGCGTAGGCCGCCGAACAGCCCGCCGACCTCGTAGCTAAACGTCCACTGAAGGATCGTCCCCTCAGCCGTTTCGCGTAGGCGCAACCGCCCTTTGCACGACTTATACGGCGAGCCATCGACGAAGACGTACTCGTAGCCCAGGCCCTCGTACCACGCGACGACCTCTTTCACATGTTCTTTGCCATTGGTGTTGTACTGTCGCCAACGGGTACCGGTACCCTGCTTGCGCTGCGACAAGAATGTAATGGACTGACAATTGACCTGCCAGCGCGGGTTATTCTCCAGGTCGCTGATGAGGCCCCAGATGGTATCTGGCGAGGTGGGAATGCGAATGTGCTGGTCGATGTCGTTCATACCTGCGATTATAATGGCTTTCACTGGGGTGTACAAAGTGTTAAACTAGCCCGCGTTTAATCCAGGGGATAAGTTCTTGCCCGGCCCGACAACCACGCTCGGTTTCATCATTTCTACGCTGTTCGGTGCGGCCTTCCACATGCTTGTGGGCGGCGACGCACAAAAGCTAGCGGTATACCTGCTGGCAGGGTGGTTGGGTTTTACCATCGGGCACATCCTGGGTGTAGTCTTCGAATTTCAACTGTTGAGCATCGGCCCGTTGCGGGCGCTCCCGGCGATGGTCGGCGCGTTAGCAGCCTTGGGGGCGGCATTTGCTATGGTGAGGCGCAAGAAATGACGGAAACAACCCCGGAAACCCAGAGCCAGGCGAACCAGGGCTTCGATGTGGCGAAAGTGGCGCGTCGGGCGGCCTTTGCGTTTGTCGGGTTTATCGTGCTACTTGTGGTGTTGATCGTTGTGCTGAGCCTGATCGCCGAGGGCAACGACGCCGCGCAGGTTGGCGTTGTGGTGGCGATTATCCGCGATGTGGTGATTATCCTACTGGCTCTTGAGGGCATTCTCATCGTGATGGCGCTCGTCGTGCTTATCGCCCAGGTGGCGCGGCTCGTGAACCTGCTACAAAACGAGGTGAAACCCATCCTCGAAAACACCCAGGAGACCGTGCGACACGCCAAGGGCAGCGTCGAATTTGTGGGCAAGAACGTCACCGAGCCGGTGATTAGCACCTCCGCGTTTTTTGCCGGGCTAGGCGTTATCGTTCGCGAGTTGGGCGGCATCCGCCGGGCACTGCGCCCAGAACAGGAGCAGGTCACGGAAAATGACGCGTAAAGACCTCGACAACGGCACCCTGACGATCGGCGTGGTGTTGGGGTTGCTCATCGGTGCGATGGTGGCACTCTTCAACGCACCGAAGCGCGGACGCGACACCCGCACGCAAATCACCGAAGCCGTCAACGCGATGACGGTAGATCCGATCGAAGAAAGCCTCGAAGAAGGGCGAGCCGCAGCCCGTCGCCGACGGGCTGCGGTCCAGCGGAGGGATGAACCCTAGCGCGTCGCCGTCAGTTCGCCCAGCACTTCCCCCATCACATCGATGACATCGCTTGCCAGCAGGCTGCGGTCGCTGCCGACGAAATCGGCTGCGTTAAGGCCTGCCAACCCGTGGATATACGCCCCGGCAACGGCGGCGTCGTAGGGGGCTGCTCCCTGCGCTAATAGGCTGACGATAATCCCGGCGAGCACATCGCCCGTGCCAGCCTTCGCCAGCGCCGATGTTTTGACCGGCAGAATCGCCACGCGGCCATCAGGCGCGGCGACCAGCGTGTGCGCCCCCTTCAACAACACGATGACGTTCCACGCGGTGGCCTTTTCGGTCGTAAGCTTAAGGCGCTGCGACTGAACCTCGCCTGTGCCCTCAAGGCCTACGAGGCGGGCCATCTCGCCGGGGTGGGGTGTGATGATCGTGTTTTCCGGCAACATCTCCCACCAGTTGTCGACCTTCGCCAACAAGTTGAGCGCGTCCGCATCGAGCACAAGTGGCGGCATCGATGCGGCGGCATCGTCGTCTTCGCTGGTGTCGGCGTCGGCTGCCACGGCTGTAAAGCCGATAGCACGCTTCTTCTTCGGGGCGGCAGCGGCCTCAGCCGCTTCGAACAGCTTGCCGAGCATTTCGCCTGTGGTTTCTTCTTGGCCCAACCCCGGCCCGATGAGCATCGCGTCCACTTTGGCGTACTGCTGCTGGATCAGCTCGACCGCCGCTGTGCCGATCACGCCCATGTCGTGTGGCAGCATCACCCACGTCGGTTCGAGCATTTGCGAGGCCAGCGCAGCAACCACGGGCATCGGTGTGCCGACGGATACCAGCCCCGACCCGGCCCGGTAAGCCGCGAGTGCGGCAAGCCCTGCCGCACCCACGTAATTCGTGGACCCCGCAACGATGAAGGGACGCCCAAAGGTGCCCTTATGACCGTCGGTGGGGCGCTGTGGCAGCATCGCCCGTATCGACTCACTCTCTGCGAGGACGTGCGTTTCGTTCTTGAGTTCTGGCTGGTCTGGCCGAATGCCAAGGTCGGCGACGAACAACTCGCCGACGTACGCCGCACCAGGGTAGTTGAACAGCCCGTGTTTTGCCGCGATGTACGTGATGGTTTCATCCGCCTCCAATGTCGCGTTGTCCACCTCACCTGTGTCACAGTCGAGGCCGCTGGGGCAATCCACGGCAATGATGTACGGCTTCTGCCATTCGTAGGGCGCGGCGGCCATTGTCGGCTGTAGCAGCATGCCCTGTTCGGGGCTGGGGGGCGCTTCGGTGAGGGCCACACGTACGCGCCCCAGCAAACGGCTTGCCGCGTCGTCGAGGGGAACCCGCGCACCGATGCCGTACAGCGCATCGAGCAGTACATGCGCACTACCGACCATGTGCCGCAGCACGCGGTTGTCGCGGTCATCTTCGGCGTTGGCGAGGAGCACCCCGGCCTCCTCGGCGGTTTTGGTAAGGGCATCCTCGCGCGGCTCTGGCAGATACACGCGCACGTCGGCGTCGCTATTTTGTGCGATGTAACGCGCTGCGACGAGGCCATCGCCGCCGTTGTTGCCCTTGCCCGCCAATACCGTGACGCGTGGGTCTTCGAGTGTATTAAGCACCTGTATTGCGCGGAAGGCCGTCGCGGCCCCGGCGCGGTCCATCATCGTGGCGTACGATGTGCCATCCTTGTCTGCCGCAGCTTCGATTTGCCGCATGTTTTCGACGGAAACTACCTTTATCACAGGACGGATCGCTTTCTGTTGTGGTCGTTTGGGGCATTATAGCGCGCGGGAAATAAAAAATCCGGCACGGGTGTGCCGGATGGGTGGGTCGGTTGTGTCGCGATTCACGCTTAGTGGTCGCGGTCAATGACCGTATATGCGATTTCCTGCAAGGCTTGCTTGGCGGGGCTGTCTCCCAGCACCTCAAGCCCCTCGAGCGCGTTGTCGACAAAGCGCTGCGCCATCATGCGGCCCTCGTCGATGGTGTCGCGGTTCATCACCTTTTGTTTGATGATCGCCATCGGGTCACCGTCGTCGGGCGAAATCTGCGAGAGGCCACGGCCCTGCTCGGCGTCGATGCCGGAGGTCTTGCCGAGGGTTGCCTCATCGCCGACGAGGTCAAGAATATCGTCGACGATCTGGAAGGCCATCCCGACATCGTAGCCGTAGTTGCCCATCGCTTCCACCGTCTTGGCATCGGCCCCTGCGAGGATTGCGCCCAGCTTCGTCGCCGCGCGGAACAATTCCGCCGTCTTCAGGCCGATAACCTCGAAGTACACCTGACGCGTGAAGGTCTGTTCCTTCACAGCCTTGGCCTGGAGCGTTTCGCCCTCTACCAGTGCGACGGTTGCGTCGGCGAAGGCCGCATTGATCTCCTGCGAGTAGGGGGCCATCTACTGGTAGACCTTGGTAAACAGGAAGTCGCCAGTGAGTAGGGCGAAGGTACGGCCCCACTTCGCGTTGACCGACGCGCGACCTCTGCGGACCAAACCGTGGTCGTTGATGTCGTCGTGGACGACGCTCGCCGTGTGGACCATCTCGATAGAGGCGGCAACGGGCAGCGCTTGGTCCAACTCTTCACCGCCGAGCGCAGTGTACGTCAGGAGCAGCATGCGTGGGCGGATGCGCTTCCCGCCAGCTTCGATGATGTGGTGGCTCGCGTCTTCGAGTGTGCTGACCTCGCTTTTCGTCGCGCGCAGCATCATCTCATTAACGGCCCTGATTAACCCATCGGTATCGATGGGATTGGCGTTGCTGGTTTTGTGGGCTGTCCCGTTAGCCCGTAACATGGTCATATCGCAGTCGGCACCTTAGGATTGAGTGAGTTTGTTACATTCAGAACTATCTAAATCTATTGTACCCGAAACCGTAGGGGTGGTCAACAAAACCTGAAATGAGAGGTGCACTAACTTGGAATTAGCTTAGAGTTTACTGATGGGTAGCAGAAACCAGAAGGTGCTGCCCTCGCCCAGCGTGCTATCCACATGGATTTCCACGTTGTGCTTATCGGCGATGAGTTGCACGATCGCGAGGCCGACGCCGGTTCCGCCATAGGGGCGTGTGGAGGAGCTATCGACCTGATAGAAGGACTCGAAGATTTGCTCTAGCTCGTGTTCGGCAATGCCGATACCACAATCTTGAACCGAAATCCGCACGCCATCTGGCATCAGTTCGGCAGAGAGCTGCACTTCACCGTCGCTGAACTTGAGCGCATTGTCGAGGAGTTGTTGCAGCACCATGCCGAGGCCTTGCTTTCCGGCGGTCACAAGTGGCAGGTTCGGCTCCACGTGTACCTGGATGCGCTTAAAGGCGCTCTTGTGCTCCCAGCTACGACGCAACTTGCGAATCGCCTGGTCGATGCTCTCGCGGACGATAACCGGCCCCAGGTTGATGTCCAGAATGTCGGCAAGCTGGGTGATGTTGTTGATGACCCCTTCGAGGCGGGCGGTGGCCTGCACGGCCATTTCGGTGATGCGATCCTCACCTTTGTTGCTCTCTGCGAGCAGCGCCACGGCGGACTTCACCTGTAGCAGGGGCGTCTTCAACTCATGAGATACATTGCGTACGATGGCGTTTTTCAGCAGCGTGATTTCGTCCTTATCCTGCTGTATCGCCTGTACCTCGCGGCGATGGTTCTGCAAAGCCTCGATTTGTTGCAACACGTAGAACGCATTGATCGGCGGCAACACGATATCTGCCAGCGAGACCTCTTGCGGGTTCGGTGGGGTGTCGGCCATCAATATTTTGATGGGCGCACGCCGCGCAAACTGGATTTGCCGCAGAAATTCGATGGAACCGGGTGAATACGACAGCAGTATGGCATCCAGGTTGTGTTGGTCTAATGCCTGGAGGGCCATGGTGACGGAGTCTGGCATGGTAAGTTGCATCCCCTCCTCGCTTAGCTGGCCGACAATATTCATCAACCAGTGGGGAGAATCGGCAAACGATGCCACCATTAGGGTGTATACCCGGCTATCCGCGGTTATCATGGGCGTACCCCGTTACGAACTCCGAAACGAACATTAAGACTAAGTATAGACATTTCGGCGAGTGATGCAAAGTTACAGTACGGTAGTGCGGCGTTAGAACCTTCCGTGAAAACCGTATGAATCGTATCGATTTAGTCGCAGCGGCCCAAGGTTTGGCAAATTTGTGTCAGGTGCATGCGGTCGTGTTGGGCGGTGAAGTGGGCCATTTCTAGCAGCGATGTAATGGAAAAAAAGCTGTGCCGGGCCGGGCGCTGCCAC
>CAYSVE010000369.1:0-6204 GCA_964434365.1 uncultured Anaerolineaceae bacterium
TAATAATCCATTGCAATTTCTTGCAAAGTCTCTTAAATGCCGCTAATGTATTGATGCGTGGGTTTTCGGAACCGGTTCCGAAACTACAAAAATTTCTTCGCTCAACTATTTTTCTTGGAGAAAAGATGTTCCCTCACAAAGTAGCCTTCCGGCTGATTCTTGTCCTCCTTCTTACCCTCACCGCTGTATCCACCGCTGTTGCGCAGGATGACCTCGACCGCACCCAGTGGTGCGACGACGTCAACATCCGGTTCTTCGCGGGTGGCACCGAGGGCGACGCCTTCGCGGGTATCGTCTTCCGTGGCGCGCAAGCCGCCGCGCGTGATCTCGGCGCGAACGTCGAGTATGTTTTTAGTGGCTGGGATAGCGAACTGATGACGCAGCAGCTGCGCGAAGCAGTCGCCCAGCAGCCCGATGGCATCGCCATGATGGGCCACCCCGGCAACGAGGCGATTATGCCGCTGGCCGCCGAAGCCGAAGAGGCGGGCATCATCATGATGTACCAGAACGTGGATGTCGGCGAAGTGCGCGCTGCCCATGGTGGTGGTTATGTAGGTGCGCAGCTTTACAGCCAGGGCCGTGCCCTCGGTGAAGAGGCCCTGCGCCAGTTCGAACTTGTTGAAGGTGATACCGCCCTTGTGCTGGCCAACCTCGCGCAAATCGAGCGCGCCCAGCGCGAACTCGGTGTGATCGACGCGTTAGAGGAGAACGGCCTCAACGTGGTGCAGGTGGACTCCCCGCCGACTTGGGCCGCTGACCCAAATCTGGGCATCCCGGCTATTACGGCTGCGCTCAGCGCTAACCCAGAGACGAAGCTGGTCGCCTTCAGTGGTGGGCAGTTGCTCGGCAACACCCAAACGTACTTCGAGACGGCTGGCCTCGAGGCAGGTGCGGTGAAGGCCATCGGGTTCGACACCAACGAGTTCATCATCCAGGGCTTCGCCGATGGGTGGATTCACCTCACGAGCGACCAGCAGCCGTTCTTGCAAGGCTATCTGCCGGTGCTCAGCATCTGCCAAACGGCGAAGTTCGGCCTGGCCCCGCTTAACGTCGATACGGGTGCGGGCTTCATCGATGTGAACAACTTCGAGGCCGTTGCCGACCTCGCGACACGCGGTTACCGCTAAACCACACACCCACCGATGTAAGTTACGGGGGCTGGTGCTGCATCAGCCCCTGTTTGTTATTTGTTGGCAAAAATTATGACAAAAACACCGATTATCGAACTGAAGAACATTACCAAGTCCTTCGGCAACGTCAACGCAGTCGATGGCGTGAGCCTGAGCATTTACCCTGGTGATGTTGTCGGCCTCATCGGCGATTCCGGGGAAATCGACGCTCATCAAAATTCTCTCCGGCGTCCATGCCCCTAGCAGCGGCGAAATTTATGTGAAGGGCGACTTGGTCAACAACTGGAGCGCGGCTCGCTCGCGCCAAAGCGGCATCGAAACGGTTTACCAGGATCGCGCCCTCGCCGTACAACAGTCCATCACGCGGAACATCTTCATGGGCCGCGAAATCCGCAAACGAATGGGCTTCATCGACACGAAAAAGCAGTACGAAGAGGCGAACCGCCTTATGCGCGACATCGGCTTTACGTCGAAGGTGTTCGATCCGTCCTCACCGGTCGCGACCCTAAGTGGTGGCGAACGACAAGGCGTCGCGATTGCCCGCGCGCTGTACTTCGAAAGCGATTTGATCATCCTCGATGAGCCGACAACCGCTCTCTCGCTCACCGAAACCAAGAAGGTCTTCAGCTTCATCGAGAACGTGCGTGCGCACGGCCATGCCGTAATTTTCATCGGCCACAATATCTACCACGTCTACGATATTGCCGAGCGCTTCATCGTGCTCGACCGTGGGCAGGTCGTGTTGCGCTCTCGCAAAGACGAATACAACAAGGCCGAAGAACTTATCGAGATCATGCACGACATCGCGCACACCGGTCATGCCGAAGCAGTCGCGAGCTAGGAGGAGACACTCATGGTTACGAAAACTGCCGAAAGCATCGACCGCCGGGTAGGCCGCGACGAAGCGTCGCCGGTCATCAAATGGGCACGCGATAACCGCCGGGTGCTCACGTCTACCGGCTTCCTTATCGTCATGCTCATCATCTTCACCGTCGCCAACACCGATGTGTTCACCAAGTTCACGACGTATCGCTCGGTGATGATTTCGCTGCCGGTGTCGATTTTCGTGGTGGTGCCGCTGGTGTTCGTGGTCACGGCTGGCGAAATCGACCTATCGTTTCCGTCCATCGTGGGCGTGTCGGCCTATGGGTTCGCCCTCATCGTGGATAGCGGCGGCTCACCGATCCTCGGCATCCTGGCGTCTTTGGCGCTTGGTACGTTGTTGGGGTACCTCAATGGGGTGTTGGTGGTTCATGTGGGGCTTTCGGCGTTGGTTGCCACCCTCGGCATGAACTTTTTGCTGCGCGGCCTCATCAACATTTTGGTGGAGGGCTTCTCCATCGCGATACCGGAACTGCGCGACACGTTCATCCACACCCTGCTAACAGGCGACCCGATTTTCGGCATACCCAACCAGATGTTGTGGGCGACGGCCTTCGCGATACTCGGGCTTTACCTGTACAACTATCACATCTTCGGTGTGCGTGTGCACTGCGTCGGCGACCACCCCGGTAGCTCTGCGGAAATGGGCATCAACGTCGACCGGATTCGCATCTTGGTGTTTGTGTTTACGGGCATCGGCGCGTCGTTAGCGGGCATCTTCTCGGTGATGATCAACTTTGTGTGGTGGCCCACCACAGGCGACGGCCTGTTGCTGCCAGTACTCGCCGGGCTGTTTGTGGGCGGCACGCCGACATGGGGCGGCATCGGCACGGTACTAGGTGGTGCCATCGGTGTGACGATCGTAGCGTTCATCGAAACGGGCGTCATCGCCGCCGGGCTGACCGGGTTCTACACGCAGTTTTTCTACGGGCTTATCATCATCCTGTCCTTGATCGGTCAGCGATTCAACGGCGTGCGAGTGCGCTGATGGGCAAGTTCGACGGAAAAGTCGCGGTGGTTACGGGGGCTGCACGCGGCATGGGCCTCGCGACGGCCAAACGACTCCTCGATGACGGCGCAACCGTGTACATGCTCGATATTGCGGCGTCGAACGGGGCCACCGAAGCCCATGCCCTCAACGGCGCGACCTTCATCGCCGTCGATGTACGCGACGAGGCGAACATCGCTGCGGCTGCCGCGCAGGTACAAACCGAACACGGTGCAGCCCACATGCTGGTGAACATCGCCGGGGTAAACCTGTTCAAGCGGGTGGAGGCGATGCCCGTCGACGGCTGGGATAACATGATGGCCGTGAACGTCACAGGCATATTCCTGATGATGAAGCACTTCGTCCCGCTGATGCGCGATGCAGGCGGCGGCGCGATCGTCAACATGGGCAGCGTGTCCGCATTTGTGGGCAGCGATGGCTACGCGGCTTACGTCACCACGAAGGGAGCCGTGCTGAGCCTGACGAAATCGGTGGCGCTGGAATTCGCGGCGTACAACATCCGTGTGAATGCGGTCGCACCCGGTTGGGTGGATACCCAATTCACCGATGACGGTCTCGCCCTGGCCGACGACCCTGAAGTCGCACGCGGCGGGGCAGTGACGGCGCATGTGCTGGGCCGCATGGCCCAATCGAAAGAAATCGCCAACGCGATAAGCTACCTGCTGAGCGACAAGGCCTCGTTCATCACGGGCGAGACACTCTTCGTCGATGGCGGCTTTATGGTGAAACGGTAGGGGCATCATGGGATTACTCGATAACCGACCCGTCGCAATCACGGGGGGTGGGCGTGGCATGGGCGCGGCGATGTCGCGGGCGTGCGCCCGCGAAGGCGCACCGGTCGTGGTGTTGGATATGCCGAACGGTGAGGGGCAAGCCGTCGCCGACGAACTCTCTGGCAACGGTGGGCAAGCACGGTTCATCGCCACCGACGTAAGCGACGAAACGCAAGTGAGTGCCGCCTTCGCCACGATCCAAGCGGAGTTTGGGGCACTTTATGGCCTGTGCAACGTCGCGGGGATCAACCATCAGGCGAAGGTCATCGATATGGACCTCGAAGACTGGAACCGGATGATGGCCGTCAACGTGCGCGGGATGGTCCTCACGATGAAGCACGCCCTACCCCTGATGCGCACGCACGGCAGCGGCGCGGTCGTTAATATGGCCTCCGTCAGCGGGATGATCGGCAGTGTGGGCTATGCGGCCTATCACACCACCAAAGGCGCAGTGATGGCCCTCACGCGTTCGGTATCGCAGGAGTTCGCAGAGAGCAACATCCGCGTGAACGCCGTCGCGCCCGGTTGGGTGAACACGCGCTTCACCGACGACGCCCTCGCCCGCACCGACGACCCGCAGGGCATCCGTGCGCAGGCGGGGAGCTTCCATGCGTTGGGCCGCATGGCCGAACCCGAAGAAGTCGCCGAGGCGGCAGTTTTCCTGCTAAGCGATGACGCCTCGTTCATCACCGCGGAGACGCTGTTCGTCGACGGCGGTTTTATGATCAAACGCTGAAACACACAAGGACGACAATTCACAATATGACAATGAAGGTGATACAGGTAGGCATCGGCGGGATGGGCAATGCCTGGCTCAGCGCCGTGCAAAATTCCGATGAAGTCGAGTTTGCGGGCTTCGTAGAAATCAACGACGACATTGCTGCCCAACAGGTGAGCGCCTACGGCCTCGATGGCGGGACGGTCTACAAAACGCTGGCCGAAGCCCTCGATGCACTCGATGCTGACGGGGTCATCACCGTGACCACGCCCCAGTTTCACCGCGAGGTGTCCGTCACGGCGATGGAAGCCGGGGTACCGGTCCTCTCGGAGAAGCCGCTGGCGGGAACGCTGGCGGACGCCCAGGCCATCGTCGATTCGGCGAACGCAACCGGCGTGCTGCACATGGTCACGCAGAACTATCGCTACCGTGCCCTCTCGCAAACCGTGAAATCGACATTGGAAAGCGGTGAACTCGGTGAAGTGGGCGCAGTCAGCGTGAGCTTTGCCAAGGGGCCACACTTTGGCGGCTTCCGCGAGGAGATGCCCCACCCGCTCATCGTCGATATGGCGATTCACCACTTCGATATGATGCGCTTCTTCCTGGGTAGCAACCCGGTGGAGATCATCGCGCGCAGTTGGAACCCAGCATGGAGCTGGTACAAGGGCGATGCCAGCGCGAGTGTGCAGGCGCGCTTTGCCAACGGCGTGCCTGTGACGTACGTCGGCACGTGGTGCAGCCAGGGCATGGAAACCACATGGAACGCAAACTGGCGCTTCGACTGCGCCAAGGGCGTGCTCTCCATCGAGGATGATGTGGTTTACGTGCAGCGTCTCACCGGCGTCGAAGCGCGGCCCGGTCATCGGCATGTGAGCAACGACGAAAAACAACCCGTGCCGATGGTCGACACACCCCTGGAGGAGCAGGACTACCTGCTACACGAGTTCTACCAAGCCGTGACCGGCGACCGTGTGCCCGGTACCCCCGCGCACGATAACATCCACACCATGCAGTTCGTATTCGACATTGTGCGCGCCTGCGATACAGGCGACATCATCACAAAAGGGAGCTAACAACAAATGAAACTCGGCGTCTTCACACCCCCATTCGGGGCGATGGCCTTCGAGGACATGCTCGATTACATCGTGTCCGTCGGCGTGCAAATGGTGGAAATCCCCGTGGGTGGCTACGTGGGCGATGCCCACCTTAAACCGGCGGAGCTACTCGGCAAAGACGACGAAGTCGCCAAACTGAAGGAGCAAATTACCAGCCGTGGGTTGGGCATTTCCGCGCTAAGTGCGCACGCAAACCCCCTCCACCCAGACCCAGCCATCGGCGACCCGCACAAAACGGCAGTCAGCAACGCTATTTTGATGGCCGAGCAACTCGACGTGGACACGGTCATTACGTTCAGTGGGTGCCCAGGTGGCGGCCCAGAGGACAAAACGCCGAACTGGGTCACGTGCCCGTGGCCGCCAGACTTCGGCAATACGGTGAAGTGGCAATGGGACGAAGTGATGATCCCGTATTGGAAGGAAACGGCGCAGTTCGCTGCCGACCACGGTGTGAAACTCGCCATCGAGATGCACCCCGGCTTTTGCGTCTATGCTGTGGAGCACGTCCATGCGCTGCGCGAGGCCGTCGGCATGGATAACCTCGGCGCGAACTTCGACCCAAGCCACCTGTTCTGGC
>CAYSVE010000370.1:0-6174 GCA_964434365.1 uncultured Anaerolineaceae bacterium
GTAGGCCCAGCCGCGGGTCTCGGGATCGATCGTGCCCCCCGTGTTCGGCGGGTCACCGTAGACGCTCTCTCCGGGGCCCGGGACGTGGCCGATCGGCTCGTCCTGCGCAGCGGCGGCGCCACCGCCTTCGGCGGGCACGAAGCCCTCGGCCGAGAGCGTGCCCGGGGGCGGCTCGCCCGCCGCCCCGGACCCGGTGGCGAGGTGTCCGTTGTGTCGGACGGTGCAGCGGCATCCTCCTCGGCAGGGGTTTCTTCTTCGGCTGGCGGTTCAGGCTCCGGTTCGATCAACGTAGTCGTGACTTGTGTGGCGAGTACCGTCCAAATTTCTGTGATGTCTTGGCGGACTGCGCTTATGCTGAAGGTCGTTGTGGCCGTTATGGGGGGGGAGACCAGCGTAAGCACGTCATCACCCCCCGCGACCGGGGTGCCGACGAAGGCACCTTCAGAGGTTAGCTGGTAGTCGACGCCGCTTTGGCTACCTTCGATGTGGATTTGCACGCTTTCCTCCGGGCCGACTGTATCTGCGCTGGTCGTTACGGCGAGACGATGATCGGGGCGTACGCGTGCTGTGAGTGTCAATCGGCGCTCGACAGGAATCGGGACATTGTCGGACGGCGTAATGTGGACTTCATAGGTGGTGTCTGCCGACAGGTCATCGGTGTTGAAAGATAGGTTTTTTCCGTTGCCGTTCAGTGCTCGCTTGAACACCTCACCATCGAGGTAAGGCTGGTATTTGTCACCTTCGACACTGTTTTGGACGATGATTTTCGTCTCACCGCTGAAGTCCACCACTGGGTCTTTCAACTGGATATTGGGTGGTTCAGGGAGTGGCAGCGGGTGGGCGAGCGAGGTGGCCACACGAGTTTGCGCACGCATCGCACGAATTGGTAACTCGACGCCGGTCGATAAGTTGGTATTCATGAGTGGGGATGCAGGGGGCGTGCTCGCAAGGTTACCTTCGGCAACACGACCACGCGCGACGACCATGTCGACATCGATTGTGATCTGGCCAAGTCCGACGTTCGTGTCATCCACATGGCGGTGGATATAAAGGGATTGCCCGATCGGCTCTCCTTCTTGCATCACCGTGTAGAAGACCCCTTGTTCCCCGGAAACAGCCTGTAGCCCTGCGACTCGTCCATCATCGTCAAGCATCGCAATGAATTGCAACTCCGGCGTCCGGTTCGGTTCGACCAGCACAGCCATCGCCTGCGCCAGCGTCAATGCCGATACCCCCTCAGCATGCTGTTTGTTGGCTTGTATAATCACCGACAGGTCTTCGACAATGTTCGGTAGAGGAAGCGACAACGTGCCTGCATTCCCGTCGATAACGTCGCCGACTGGTGTGTAACCCTCCGGCAGTGCCCCGCCGGTAGGCGGTGCCGTAACGATAATCGCCGGTTCGTTGGGAACGTCGACTTGGACGCCATCTGCGCCATCGTGACGCAGGTAGTCGGGATCGTTGAGGGGGCGTACAAACAGTTGATACGTTGCCGATTGTTGTGTGTCGCTGAGTTCGATCTGTAAATCGCCGCCGTATGGTGCGATTGCGCTTGGCACAACCTGTACACTAAGCGCAGGGTTCGGTTGCACCCGCACCGGAATGACCACATCCAAGAGCGTGGTTTGCGTCTCGCGTTGTTCCGTGCGGTCGAAGACCTTCGTCGCACGGATTCTTAGATCGATATCCTCTTGTAGCGGTAGGCTCTGTAGTTCGATGTCGCTCAGGTTGCCAAGCCCGTCATCGACAGAAAACTCGGTTTCGGTTTTGCCGCTTACATCTACCAGCTTGTAGTCCACGCCTTCCTGGCTATCGGCGATGGTCACCATCACATGCGTGTTGTACGGGATGAGGCGTGGCTTGGTATCCTGTGGGTCGGCGAGGCTGGGGTCGAGGTGCGCAGCATTGGTGACCCACGCGCGCAACGTAACATCCAGGCCGACCTTTACCGTGGCTGTATTGATGAGGTAAGCCTGGTACCCGCTCGGTTTGATCGCAAGTATCTCGAACGTTTTGTCCTCGTCGATGGCGCTGGTGGTCAGCAGAAGTGTCTCACCATTGCCCCGCATTTCGATCGGCGTTTTGCCATCGTCACCGAGGACGGGTTCTCTATCGTGGTGCAGTTGGTACAGCACACCCGGTTGACTATTCTCAATCGGAATTTTGGCTGTGGTGTTGAAGGGCACCGTGAGCAAATCGTCGCGCACGGGCGTGTCGCGCAGGGGGTATGTCTTCCCCACGCCAGAAAGTTCGATGAGTTGGTCGCGGGCGGCGCGCGCGCGCAGATTCTTCGCTTTCAGCGTCATGCGGCTACTGTACTCCAAATCTCTCCAACGCATATTGTCGATGCGCTTCCAGCCAGCTTGTATAGGCGGCCACGAACGTCGACATCTGTTCGGGGGGGAGCCAACGAAGCGTCGGGATAAGATGCGCCGGCGTTTCTTCTGTGATCGTGCGTTGCACCAACGTGCGGAACGCCTTGTTTGCATATCGCCCCACACCCTGCGGGAATACGAACGTCAACTGCAACGAAAAAGGATCGTTCGAGAACGTTTCCTCGACGAATGGCAACGCCTGGTTGGCATCGCCTGGTAAGGGGCGAAGCAACACATGTTCCACAAGGTAGAATCGCTCTTCCTCCGATGTAACGCCCAGTTTCGTTTGAACGCGTTTTTCCAGACCGCTACGGTTTGCTTCCGAGAGCGGTTGTAAGTAGTCGAAGCCTGATCCCCGGCGCTGGCTAAGTTCGGGTAGGTCCTTCAACATGGCCTGTTTCGCTTCGGCTAATCCCTGCGATGCCGACGCACCACCAGAGAGGTACATCAGCAGGGAGTAGTCGGTGAACTCCTCGGCGAAACGCGCAAGGAGATGATTCAAAAACCGGTTACGACGGTCGCTGCGGGCAGTTTCGTCTCCGGTGTCGGCGGTTTCGGGGAGGTCGTGTAACCAGCCCATGTCATCGCTATCACCAGCATACAGTGCTTCCAGGCCAAGGCCGGGTGCGTCGATTGCTTGGGTAAAGTACGTCGATTCTGTTACGTTTTGGAACGACAATAAGTCCTTCGCGTTGGCAAGCTGGGCGAAGTAATTTGCTAGCAACTGATCGAAGAAAAGCAAGTAGGCTTGTAGCTGCTTAGCCTGGGCTTTTCGTTGCAGGCTGGCCGAGGGGAGTAAGTCACCTTCACCGATACCGTAAGTCGTTGGGAATTGGTGCTGGATAGAGTAGTAGCTGGCAATGTCGCGGTCGGTGCCGCGTGCGCTTTCCAGCCCGGTGTTGGCATCTTTGCGTGTTTGGGCGGCACGTCGTAGCCGACCACCGTACAGGCTCGACACCCGGCTAGCATCGATATTGGCCGCAAGACCGTTGCGTTCCAGCGTTATCGTCGAGCTATTCGCATTGAACTTAGGAACTGCGTAGGCATCGTTGATGCTTAGCGACCAATCCTCTGGCGTTTCGCCGTTGGCGATGGTGATCGTGCGCACGGCTTTTACACCAGGCACCGACATGATCTCACGAATCATGTCCGATGTACGCAAGACGGTGCGGCGTTGGGCACGTCGCAGCGGTGCCGAATCGATAAACCCATGTTTGAGTAGGGGGCCGTCGAAGATTTTGTCGACGCTCGTGCCTGTAGCCAACCGCTCGCGTAGCGTAGAAAAGTGTATCGATGGCGAAATGTGCTCGGCAAGGCGCAAATAAATATCCGCCAACAACCCTTCGATATCGTCGACTGCTTCGATTTCCACCCGTGCGTTTACCGTAATCAACTGTGGGCTTAACGGGACAGCCTCGGCGAAATCCTCACACAGGTTGCGGTTGGCGTGTAAGCGCCGAATCACGCCGCGTCGTACGGTATCTGCCGAAACCTGCTCGTGGTCCACCAATTCGAATAACACCCTATGGATACCTTGTAGGTCGACCTGGTCACGCGTGCCGGTGTCATCCGTCAGGGTGAGGTTATTGTCCTGCGCGTACAGCCGGTTTAGCCCACCTTCCGCTGGAACAACCCACGCGTTCTTGACACCCGGTACATCGATAACCAGTTTGCGCAAGTCCTCGCGGGTTACGGCTCCCGATGGCAGAATCTCCGCAGCCGAGAACAAATCTTGCTGCGACATGCCATCGGCACGATAGAGCAGGTCTGGCATCGAATAATTGATGCGATGGGCGAGGTCCGTCAGCGCGTAGCACACCTGCTCCAAAATGGTGATGCCAGGGTCGTGCGCGTTGTAGTCGGTCCACAGGTGACCGACCATCTGCTCAAGGTGACGAATGCCCTCCTCACGGAGGAAGGCATAGTCCATTGCAGGGTGGGGTAGTGGCGCAGTCGAGAGTGTGAGTGGGGTTGTCATCGGTCAAATCGCTAACGAGTGGCCCACAACAGCACACCCTCAACGCCCGAGCGATAGTTGTCCACGCGACCGATCCCCGACTGTTGAACGTGAATCTTTTGGCCTTTGGTCAAATTCACGAGCAACGTGCGTGTAGCCTGCCCCACAAAATTGGGCGCCCAGCTCAACAGGCTTCGCTCAGTCTTCTCGCCGCCGTTCCCGTGTTGGTTTACCGCTGAATTATCCACCATCAGGCGCCACAACAACCATCCACCACCAGCATTCGCATCTACACGAAAGCCCGTCATCGTGAAGAGATAAATTCCGGTTACAGGCACGGTAAACTTGCTACTATTGCGGTCGTAGCCATTCCCAACGTTATTTGAACTGGCCGCCATCGGTAGTGGATTGCGATCATTTGTCAGGTTATTCGACGCGACGTACGCCGAGTAGTACACATGCTCTGCCGCCACGAACCCATTGACCGAGAGTTTTTGGCTGGGTGCATTGCCCCAATGGCCAATGCCAACATTACCGGTTTCCCAAAGTACAAGGTTGTCGTACGTCCAGCCGTTGTTGCCCTGGCGGATGAAGTACATGCGACCGCTGTTGACATGCAACTGCCAGTCTGGGTGCTCGGTGTCGACAAAGTCGATGGATGGGGCGTTGCCAACCAGCGCGAGGCTCGCACCATTCCTCATGCCGTTGCGGCTGTCCTTGCCCGCGCCGAGGTTCCCCTCCACGACGAGCTTTTGGCTGGGGTTGGTGTTGCCCACGCCGACGTTGTTGGTCGCGTACACTTGGCCGTTGTTCTTCACGGCGAAGCGTACGGTGTTATTATTGCTGCGTGCCTGGAAGATGACACTGGCCCCCGTGGCCTTCACATCGAGCTTGGCATCGGGGTCTGCAATACCAATGCCCACCCCATTGCCTATCGAGTTGATGGCAAGTGGCTTCGCGCCGTGCGATTGAATCCAGGAATAATTCGCATCGTAGCCCAGGCGCAAATTCGATTGATCCTTTGGGCCAATAACCAACGCATTCCCGTTTGGGTCCTGGTTTTTGTGGACGATGTGGAGTCGTGCGCCTGGGCTAATCGTGCCGATGCCCACTTGCCCGCTACCATGTTCGATGAACAGGCGGCTGTTGTCGGTCGTCTCGCCGATGCTCAGCCCGCGTTTGGCGTTGCTGCCCTCGTGTGGGCTTAGGCTAATCGTCCAATCGGGGTCGGTGCCTGTCGCAAAGTTCTGGTACAGGTTCAGTGCAGGCTTATCGCTGGCTTCGTTGCCTTCGGCACGTAGGCTTAGCGGGCCGCCGGGCGGCTTTGCGATGCCATCATCGGCCTGGTTGAGCATACCGTCGATGAGTTCAGCAAAGTTGGACTCGGTCGGGATGCTATTCTTCACAAAGTATGACTTTAAGTCTGCACGGTTGCGTGTTTCAATCTGCATGGTTCAGCGTCCTCAATTCTGTGGTTTCGTTGGGCTAGCTCCCAACGACAAAGTCCAGTTCGATCTTCATATACTCCAGGCCGGTGAAGATTTCCTCATCGAAGCCTGCCTCCGAAATCATGTCGATTTCGTGGACTTGCGCCGCAACGAGCACGCCATCGGGGCGGTGGGCTTCCACCCAGTAGCCGTCTTCGGCGGTCTCCTGTACGAGGCTGTAGTGCTCACCATCCTCGCTGCTGAAGAGCTTAATCTGCGCGACATAGTCGACATATGGGCGGTTCTCGATGAAGTTGATAATCACGTTCGCATAAATGCGCCCACCGATGATGATTTCTGCGCTGTCGTCGTAGGCCCACGGTGCCAAAAAGCGATTTAATAAATCGCTTTTTGG
>CAYSVE010000371.1:0-6170 GCA_964434365.1 uncultured Anaerolineaceae bacterium
GCGCACAACCTCTACCCTGATTTTGGGCGGGCATTGCTTGCCGCTGGCCCTGCCGCCGGGGTGATGGCCCTCGTCGGGCGGGTGCACCCGCTAGCGGGGATGGTCGCGGGCGGGTTGGTGTATCTGGGGTTGTTCCGTTGGGTGCTAGCCCCCGATGACTGGGACTTGCTCTACCGATTGGCCAGAGCGGTGCCGGTTGTTCAACGGGTGTGGAAACGACAAATAGACACGGTAAAAACGGGATGATACGACTGTGGTTGTGGGCTAGTGTTCCTGCGTTGGTGGTGTGCTTTGTGCTCGTCTTCCTCGTTATTGGCCTGCCAAAAAACGATTACGCCGCGCTGGCGCAAGTCGTCGCCCCACCGGGTTGCGCCCCGCCCTGCACGATGGGCCTGCGCCCCGGCGAAACGACACGTGCTGAGGCCATCGCAGTACTGGAGGCGCACCCATGGGTGGGCACCTTCACTACGGTAGGCGGCAGTTCCATGTCGTGGACGTGGAGTGGTTTGCAGCCACCGTTTCTCTCGGCAGAGGGTGAAATTCGGCTCTCCAACGATGTCATCAGCGAGGTGACGATGCTCGCGCAGGCCCCGCTCTACGCGCATCAGGCGGTGCTCGGCCCGCCGCAGTTTCGGCAGTATTTCTATACCGGCACCTCGGTCGCGGGCATCAAAACCGCCACCCTGCGACAGTACTACTTCGACGGCCAACTCGAACTCACATCGACCGTCGGCTGCCCGATTGCCAGCTTCGACCTGTTCGCCGGGCCGGTCAAACTCATATGGAGTGCGCCGGGTCAGGGCCGTGCGCGCAACGTGGGCCGCGTGTCGCCGATGCAACTCTGCACCGAGTTATCGTAGCGATGCGCCGCCGGGTGATCTTTCGATTCGGGTTGGTGCTTGCGACGGTGCTGTTCGCATCGTTGCTGCTCATCGGCTTGCGCCCCACCGACGACACCGATTTACGTGCGCTGCTCCTCCCGCCCGATGGCTGCGCCGCACCGTGTTGGGCCGGCATCCGCCCCGGCGAAACCACCAGCGACGAGGCCCTCGCGATTTTGGGGGCGCACCCGTGGGTCGCCAGCATCGATGCCTCGACATCCGATGGGCGACAGATTGGCAATATCCGCTTTCGCTGGGAAGCGCGACGCTACCTAAACCCGAATATCGATAACATCATCTCGATGGCCTACGCCAGCGAAGTCGTCGATACGGTGGCACTGCGCACCGAGGTGCCACTCGGCGCGATGTGGTTGATGCTCGGCCCGCCCGATTTCGCGTCGGTGCGGCCACCCTTCGCGTTTGGGGTTATGCCCGGTGCCACGACGGCCCTCTCGTACAATGCGAGCTACAGCGAGGGTAATCTGCAAGTCAATGCGCTGCCGAACTGCCCCAACACACCGTACACCATCTGGAATGCGACGGTGCAGGAGGTGTACATCACCGCGACGCTGCGCACGCTGACGCTCGAAGGCAACCACGACATCGCACCGCTGCTCAATTCCCGGTTGTGTACACCGATTCCGATTGCGGTAACGTAAACAGTGGGCGAGGCTCGATTTTCATCTCGCCTGCGCCCCTACGCGTTGGCTGTACTGAATGACAATCGACTATGATGATGCACAAATTGCCACTGTTTCACTATTGGGCACGCCTGGCCCTCTCCTTGCTCGCGCTGACTCTCCTCGCCGTCGCCCTGACGAATCGCAACCGCCCACCAAACCCGGCCCTCGTCGAATTTCTCGGCCCGCCATGCGATGTCCCGTGTTGGCACGGTCTGCGCGTCGGCGAAACGACCTACCCCGAAACCCTGACCTACCTGCAAGGGCACCCGTGGGTCGCGGGCCTACAGGAGCGCCCAAACCGCGAAATCACCTGGGCCTGGGCACAGGACAGCGCCCACGGTGAGGGCGGCGGCACTGCGGAATTCAACCAGGGCGTGTTGACGTTCGTGGAGATGAGCACCGGGGCCAGCCTGGGGGATCTCATCGGCGTGGTGGGTTATGCCGATGGCCGGGTGCACATCTACGCCGTCGCGCCCATGGCGAACCCCATCAGCGGCACACCGCAAATTGTCGGCGGCGTGCGCCACGAGTACTACGCCGATTTTCGGCTGGAAACCCCCTATACCTGTGCCATCGGCGCGTATACCATGTACCGCTCGCCGACATACCTGCGATTAGGGCATCCGCACCCCGAGTACACCGGTTCGCCCCTGCCAATGTATGGAGATGACGCATGCACATGGCGATAAAGGCTGTTTCCCGCCTCACGTTACCCCTCGTCGCGCTGACTCTCCTCGCCGTCGCCCTGACGAATCGCAATCGCCCGCCGGACCCCGCCCTCGTCGAATTTCTCGGCCCGCCGTGTGATGTCCCGTGCTGGCATGGCCTGCGCGTCGGCGAAACGACGTACGAGGAGGCGCTACTTCTACTTGATAGTAATCCGTTCGTTAGTTCGGTTTCCGAAAGCCGTGGCGAGGGTATCTTCTGGAGACTAACAGAGTCCACCATTCGCGGTTCCACAGATGAGTTTAACGACGGAAGACTACATTTTGACGACAGTGGCTATCTCGAAACGATTAACATCTCGATAGATGAGTCACTGGGTGATCTGCTTAGTGCAATGGGGGTACCCGAAAACACAGGAT
Organism: uncultured Anaerolineaceae bacterium; assembly: GCA_964434365.1. Classification (GTDB taxonomy): domain Bacteria; phylum Chloroflexota; class Anaerolineae; order Aggregatilineales; family Phototrophicaceae; genus CAYSVE01. The sequence continues at coordinate 2,650 of CAYSVE010000371.1, forward strand.
ACATTTACATTGTCCCCCCTGAGAATCCTCGGACCGTGAAAGCATTTCGATTTGACTTTTTCGGTCAAGCGCGTGTTGACAGCTTAAACATGTGTCCGACAACAGTTGGGGAATTTTTGAGCGGACCGGCATCCATTCGTTGGGGATCACTTCAAATAGGGATACCAACAACCGCAACGTCCCCCTGGCGCTGCAGATAAGTTATCCTGCCTGGTGTGTGACTCAGCACTCAGCACCCATCCCTCAGCACTCGTTCCGCACATACACCCACGCCGCCGCACCACTGCGCAGCGCCACGCGGACGCGGGCATACGCCGACGTTTCGTAGCGGTCGATGTTGGCGAGTTCTGCCGCCGTCACTTCGAACGTCGCGCCCGCGATGGGCGTGGCGGCCTCCGGGTCGGGTACAATCATGGCGTAGGTGCCCAACCCCAACCGGACCTCCGTCATCGCGTAGCCATCGAGTTCGTCTGGGGTAAGTGGGGCCAGCCGGCCAAACACCCGCTGCTGCACTGCCGGGTCCTTCAGTGTTCCATAGACGAAAAGGCGTTCCATGCGGTTACTCCTCGTGTTCACTTTTGGCCTCACCCTCATATGGGGCGCAAGCATCGGTGCGGTGCGCGCGTGGCCCTTCTACGACGACGGCGGCCTGCGCAACTTGCTGCTAGATTGCACCCTCACCTGCCACTTCGACATCCACCCCGGCGAAACCAGCAATCATCAAGCCTACAACCGGCTGCAACGGCACCCGTGGGTGGCCCGTGTGTGGTACGACGATACCTATACCCTCAGTTGGGAACTCAACGGCTCGCAAATCGGCGCGCTGCACCCTACCGCCTTCGGGCGCATCTACATCGACCAACGCACCGATACCGTATGGCAATTCATCGTGCCGCTCAGCCGCCCCTACGGCGATGTGCTGGCTACGCTCAGCGAACCCGACAAAATCAACCTGGTGTCGCTTTCCTGCCGAACGTTCTACGAAGCCGTCTACGGTGACCTCGTCGCCCGCAGTGTCATCGATTGCCCCCTCACCGACCAACAACTGTGGAACGCCGACACCAGCCTCGCCTACGCAGCGTTCCCGCAATAACCCGAAAGGCGCCCATGTTTCCCGTCATCCGCTCCCTGTTACACCCGCAAGCGCTCGCCCTGGCAATCGAAAAGGCGTACCCCATGCGCGGCGTACAGTGCGAACTCATCAAAGCGCAAGTCGCCGATACCTACCGCGTGCGAAGCCTCAGCGGCGAGGCGATCCTACGCGAGTACAGGCACGGCTGGCGCACCCCTGGCCAAATCCGCGCAGAACTCGACGTGCTGATGCACCTGTACCTGTTCGGCGTGCGCGTCAGCTACCCGATCACCACCGAAAACGGCGACTTCCTGCTGCCCTTCGCTGCACCCGAGGGCGAGCGCTTCGGCGTCCTGTTTACCATGGCCCTCGGCGAGCCGCTCAGCGCAAACCGCACCGAGGCCGCCCTGTTCGCCTACGGGGCCGAGGCCGCGAAAGTCCACGAGGCCACCGACAGCCTCCCACCCACCATCGACCGCCCCGCGCTCGACCTCGACTTCCTGCTGGAAAAACCGCTCGCCGCCATCGACCGCCGCCTCCCCGCCGACGCGCCGTTTTTCCGCGAAGCCGCCGACGCGCTACGTCTGGCGCTCGCAAATTTACCGCTCGATGGCCTCTGCCACGGCGACCTCGACTCCTCGAACGTATTTATGGACGACGGCGCACCCACCCTGTTCGATTTCGATTATTGTGGCCCCGGTTGGCGGCTCTACGACCTCGCGGCCTTTCTCACCGAAGTGCAGCTCTGGAACTGGCCGCGCCCCCCAGCCATGACCGACGCCTTCCTCGCAGGCTATGCTTCGATAAGGCCCCTGCCGGACCTTTCCACACTCAAGGCGATGCAGGCCGTGCGCAGCCTATGGGTGCTGGGCACCCACGCCGCCAACATCGATCACTGGGGCAACTTTCGCCTCTCCACACGCATGGTCGCCCACATTCGGCGCGACGTCGGTCGCCTGCTGAGCGACGGCGCGGGTTAACCGACCTCGCACAAGTCATCGACGACCTGCACAAACTCACCCGTGAGGGTGACCTCTCCGGTCGCGTCCGCCTGGTTGATGAAGTCGAAGTTATCCAGCACGATGTTAAAGCTCCCGGTGTAGGCTTCGCCCGGCGCAGCGGGTATTGCCGTCAACTCGCCATTTGCCGATACCAGCCGCGTGTAATCGGCCCCACCTGCCGGATCGTTCACACTCGCGCTCACCTCCACCGGTTGGGTTTCGATCACCGTCGAATCGTAAGCAAATGCGCCGACCGTCGCCTGCGGACGTATCGTAAACATGATGTTCGCTTCGAGGTCGTCATCCCCCGCGCTGAAGGTGTTGTTGTACGTCAACGTGAACACGCTCACACACAAATCCACACCGATCATCCTGCGCAACTCGCCCGCCAATGCGCCACTCACTGCCCCTGTGAATGAACTGCGCAATTCGCCGTCGGCTGCTGCATCGTTAGCATCAGCATCGCTGGCCGGTTCCTCCGGCGGAACCTCGGTCGGGGCGGCTGCGTCGTCTGCGGCCTCTTCCTCCGCTTCGTCACTTACCGGGTTCTCGGTTGGGGCGGGGTCGGCGTCGGGCAGCGTCGCGAGTGTCGGCAGTGGTTGCGGTGCGCCGCCACCACATGCGGCCATACTCACAAGCAAAAACACCCCCGCGATGAGCGTCAGCAGTCGGTTCATTAGGTTGTCCTTTCGGTGCGCAAGGTTACGGTCGGCATATCGGCAAATTATAGTCTTTTTCCAGGGTGGGCGATAACGCACAACCCCTGCTTGACGCCACGACGCGAACCGGGTAAGGTTCGGGACTGGTTTCGCAAGAGGGCTGTTATGCGTATTCTGTTCGTCGCGTCGCTCCATCATCCCCAGCAGTTACGCGAGGCGCGCGCCGCCGTGCCCGACCTGCTGTTCCCACCCAGTATGGCGCAGCATCACTGGGATGCCGCCCTGCGCGCACGCGGCCACGAAACCGAGGTCTTCTACCGCAATTTGCCCGACGGCACCGTAAAAAGCGCCCGCGCAGAACGCCACACCCAGCGCATCACCCCGCGCAAAATTATTACCGCGCTGGGGAATCGCGTTCCGCCCCAATACGACCCGGCCCGCCGTGCGACCAACGCCCGCCTGCTCGCCAACGTCCGCGCGTACAGGCCCGATGTCGTGTGGCTGGTGGGCGACAACCGCGTGATTTACGCCGCCACCCTCGCGGAGATCAAAAAAGCAGCGCGGGTCGTGTACGCCAGCGGCACCTCGCCCATCGTGTTCTCTCATCTCATCGAGCGTGAAGCCGCGCCGCTGTATGACCTCGTGCTCGTCAACGATTTGTACCACGGTATGCAGTGGCGCGAGCTTGGTGCCCCGCGCATGGCCGTGCTCCCGCTGAGTGCATGCGCGCCAGACTTTCACTATCACTACGACCTCACCGACGACGAACGCGCAACCTACACCTGTGAT
>CAYSVE010000372.1:0-6136 GCA_964434365.1 uncultured Anaerolineaceae bacterium
ATATACCGGGTAGATCAAAGCTAAATCGCAGAATTACGATAAAGCAGGTAAAAAAGAGAGCAAACGCTTTAGAACAGCGACGATACTTGCGCTTTGAACCACGCCACAGCGCCATCATCCAGGCAATAGCATGTCGCCGGTCCTTCGATGGTGCCGCAGATTAACTCGGCGTTGCTCAGCACCTTTAAATGCTGAGATACCGTCGCCTGTGCCAACGGCAACACCTGAACGATGTCCCCGGTAAAGCACTGTGGATGCTCGCTAAGGTAGCGAACAATTTGCATCCGTGCCGGGTGGCCGAGCGCCTTCATCATTTTGGCGAGGCGCATTTCGTCGGTCGTGAGATCGTAGCTTTTGACTGCCTGGTTTGTTTCCATAATCGTATTTTTACGATAAAGCGGTGTTTTGTCAACCCCTATATGACAAATTGAGCACAACGAATGCCAATTTTCACTGTGCCGACGCGCCACCAACCGATAGTGTCGAGGGTGACAGACTATAACTCGACGCGTGGGAGAAGCGCATGACTGTTCGACAACCGACCCTGAACACCATCGCGCAGCGAACATCTGCTACTGCCAACTGGCCTTACACCCTGGGCGGCGTCGCCGCGATTATCAACGTCGTCATTATCCCGGTCCAAATCATCGTCTATGCCATTTCGCCGCCGCCGACAACTATCGCCGATTGGTTCGCGTTGCTGCAACAGCGACCGATTATTGGCTTGATGAACCTGGACCTGCTTTACCTGCTCAACAACGTGTTGATGTGCCCTATTTACTTTGCGCTGTACCTGGCGCTACGCCGAACCCACGACCGCACAGTCCTCCTGGCATTGATACTCGGGTTGGTGGGGATCGCAGGTTATTTCTCGTCGAACACGGCCTTCGAAATGCTAAGGCTAAGCGGGCAACACGCGATTGCTTCACCCGCAGAACAGACCATTCTGCTGGCGGCGGGCGAAGCCTTCGCCGTGAAATACTTCGGCACGGCGTTTATCTCGTACTACATCCTCAACGGCATCGCGCTGCTGATGTTCGCCGGGGCCATGCTCGGCAACGACACCTTTGGCCGAACCGCTGCCTACTCCGGCCTTGTCGCCGGGGTGCTGATGCTGGTGCCGTCGCCATTTGGGACCATCGGGTTGGTATTTGCGTTTGCGTCGCTACTGCCCTGGACCGTGTTTTCGATTGCCATCGCGCGGGCGCTGCTGCAAATGCGCCCGGACTAACGCGGTACACACCGCAACGTGACGATCTCATACGGGCGCACCGAGAAGCTAACCACATTGTCCTCGACGGGGAGCACCTCCCCGTCCTCCTCAAGGATGTTGCAGCGGTACACCTCGGCTACATCCACGCCAAAGCCGAGTTGTTCCCAGCCGCGTGTACGCGCGTTCTCATATAGCCTTACGATGAACCCATTACCATCTTCGGCGCGCTTCACAGTCTCGATGATGCTCATGCCGCGCTCCGATCGAACGAGGAAGCGCCAGTTATGCGCCGAGCCACGCTGAGCGTTAGTCACTAACCGTAGGATCATCGGATCGTTGAGATCATATGCCGCTTCGGGCACGGCCTCGTGCCATGTTCCCGTGTGTGGCAGCAGGCTATACACCATGCGATGTTCGCCCTGGTCCGCAACCGGGTCCGGCGAGGTAGGGCTTTTCAGCAATGTGAGCTTCAACACGTTGTCGTGTACGTCGTAGCCGTACTTGCTATCGTTGAGCAGTGCGACACCATAGTCGCCCTCGCTGAGGTCGGCCCACTTCTGCGCCGCAGTCTCGAACCGCGCCCAATCCCACGAAGTGTTGCGGTGGGTGGGTCGCTCCACATTGCCCCACTGGATGTCGAACGTCGCTTTGGGGCTGAGAATATTCACGGGGAAGGCCACACGCAGTAGGGTGTGGCTCTCGTGCCAGTCGATGTGGGTGTCGAAGTCGATACGCTTGTTGTGGTCGTAAATGTAGATGTTCTGCGTGATGGTACTGCTGCGGTACCGGCGTACAATCCGCACGCCCGCGCGAATCGGCCCGGTTTCGATCACCTCGAAGGACATCACACCCTCAACTTTTTCCACTCGGTCATCGATGAAGATGTCCACATCCCAGGCGTCCCAGTCCATCGGGCGGTCTTCCATTACGAGTAGCTGGTTGCCAACTTCGCCGGGGGCAAGCACTTCGCGGTTGCTTTCCCTGTCTCGGATGCTCGTGATGTCGCCGTTCGGCGCAAAAACACAATGCAAAAACCGACTGTCGATCACAACACCGTCGCCACTGTCTAACACGTCGATGCGAGTCGCCACATCGCGCGATGTGGTGGGATAGAGCGACACCACGCCATAGGCGGGTACTTGGACCCCACTTACCAGTGTTCCGCCCTCCACTTGCTGAACCTTTAGGCTTTCCCCTTCTCCATCGGCTAACCCACCTTCAATGACCTGCGGCAGGAAACCCACATGCTGAAGAAATGACGTAGGATTCACCGCCATCGCCACCGCATCGGATGGCATGGTCGTTGCCAGCGCATCGAGGGCATCATCGCGCGCGGCCTCGCCCAACGCACGGATGCGAGCGTAGTCGCGGTCGGCGTCCTCGTACACCGGTGTGATGGATGACCCTGGCAGTATATCGTGGAACTGGTTGAGACAAATCAACTCCCACGCCTCATTCAGCGCCACCTGCGGGTACTCGAAATCGGTGACAAGCGAGGCCAACGTCGCCACGAACTCCGCGTCGTGCAGCAGGAACTCGCTTTTGCGGTTGTTCCACTTGGTGCGGGCCTGGCTAGTGAGTGTGCCCCGGTGCAACTCGAAGTAGAACTCACCGTTCCATACCGGCAGGTCATCCGCGATTTCATCGCGCACCCGGTCCATGTACTCGCGGACGGTGCCCGGTCGTACACGGGGCGCACCGGGCATATTGCCGAAGTTCTCGATGTTTTCGAGCATGTCGCGGGTGGGGCCGCCGCCGCCGTCGCCATAACCGTAGGCAATCAGGAGTTCGTTGTGGGTTTCCTTCTGGCGGAAATTTTTCCAGGTGCCGATCACTTCTTGCCCGTCGACCACAGCGTTATACGTCGTCGAGTAGGGGAGGAGTTCACTGCCGGTGGGCGTCGTCAAAAAGTGCGTGAGCACGCGCGTCCCGTCGATGCCCTGCCACCACAACAGTTGATGCGGCATCTGGTTATACTGGTTCCAACTCATCTTGTGCGTGATAAAGTACTCCATACCTGCCTGCTTGATAAGCTGCGGCAGCGCCCAACTGTAACCAAAGGTATCGGGCAGCCACAGCACCGGCGTTTCGACACCGTCGCCGAAGTGTTTGCGGAAGTAAGTCCGCCCTAGCAAGAACTGCCGCGCCAACGACTCCGCGCCGGTTGCGTTGCAGTCGGGTTCTACCCAAGTGCCACCAATAAGTTCCCAGCGGCCTTCTTCTACTCGCTGCTTGATGCCCTCGAAGATTTCCGGGTAGGTTTGCTGCGTGTACTGGTAAAGCTGCGGTTGGCTCTGTGTGAAGTGATAGTCCGGGTAGACATCCATCAGTCGTAGCACATTGCTAAACGTCCGCCCGACTTTGCGCCGGGTGTGCCCTAGCTGCCACAACCACGCGACATCAATGTGCGCGTGGCCGACCCCCACAATATCCACATCGAGCGGTTCGCCCGCTGCCACAATACCCTCGCGAAGTGTTGCTAACGCGGTGGGCACACTCTCGTAGAAGGCAGTTTCGCCGATGGGGTGGCGCGTATCGAGCACGATGAAGGCCGCATCGAGTGCATTCAGCAGGCGGCCTTTCGATGGGTGGTTGGCATCGAGCAACCGGGCAACGTCGAGCGCGACGCGCACCAGTGCTACGAAGTCACGCGTCGGCTGATGAATTTCGACGACGGCGCACTCACGCATAAACAGCTTTTCAGGATTTTGCCCCGGTGCAAGCGTGTGATAACTTCCGCCCAAGCCAGTCCATCCGTGCAGGGCAAGATGATGCGATTGCCCGTCTCGCACAGTATTGGGCAGGGCAATTTCGTGGTGGTGCCGGTCCGCAGAGGCATACGCTGCCCCATCGCTGTAAGCCAACGCCTCGGGATGACTGAAGTCGCCGGCGTTACCGAGCGGCAAATACAGCGCCACCTGTACCGCGTTATCCCAACCCGCCGGGATCGAAAACTCGGTACGCATTACGAAGTCGGTGAACCAATCGCCCCAGTAGGTATTCGGTTCGATACTTTGCCAATCGCTATCGTCGACATCCGTCGCGACGGGTGGGTCGACATCGGGACTCGGCAAGGGTTTGTATTTGAACGGCGCAATGGGGTGTTTGCGACGATACTGCAACGGCTCGATGAGTTCGAGCCGTGAGGCAATCTTTTGTGGTGTCCATCGGATTTGGTGCTTCATTGGGTCGGTTCCTCTCGGGGTGCCTGCAATAACCTGCTTATTGTCCCGTGCCCGGCACCATTCCGCGAATTCTCAGAAGATTGGTAGGCTGTATGCTTGCAATTGAGGGCTGTTTGCGTCAGAGTTTGACCATTATTCGCCACAGCGATGACCAACAACCGGTATGATTTCCCGACTTTACAGTTCCATTCGGTCGCCACACTGCACGAAGGTGGCGATGTTCTTGCAGGAGAAGGGGGTCGCCTTCGAGCGTATCGAGATCGACCTACCTGCGAAGGAACAGAAAACCCCCGCCTACCTGCAAATCAATCCGTTCGGGTTGGTGCCCGCCTACGAGGACGATTATGGCCCGCACGTCGATTCGCTCGGCATCATGCACTATTTGGAATGGCGATATACGAAACCCAAACTTTTCCCAAACCTATCCCAAATAAACGATGCGCTCGACTGGATTGCCCGTTCAGGTTCGGCTTATCGCGATGTCAGCCATCACCTGTACTGGCAACTCATCGAACCGCCTGCCGATGGCCCAGACCAACAGCACATCGACGAATTGATGGCGGAGGGTCACAGGCTACTGGCCGCACTCGAGGAGAAACTCGCCAGGAAGGACTACCTTTTCGGCCCCTTCGGCGTGGTGGACATCGCATTTATCCCCTGGCTGTACGGGTATCGTCGCTTCGATGGTTTGCTGGACGCGAGCCGTTACTCGGCAGTAGACGCGTGGGTGGACCGCGTGAGCGCGCGACCTAGCTTTCGTGCAAACCACCAGAAGAAGGGCGTGCCCTTCGCCACCAAGACGTAAGAACCGCCCCGCGCTCCGAATCTGAACTCTAATGCCCGTAGAGGATGCTTCGCCGTGTCTGAGATACTCATTCGCAGATTGTTCCACTCAATATTTGTGCTCATCGGTGTGTCGATCATCGTGTTTGCGCTCGTGCGCATTTCCGGCGATCCGACAGCACTTCTGCTGCCTATCGACGCGACCGAAGCGGACGAAGCCAACCTTCGCCGGGCACTTGGCCTGGATGGGCCACTTCCCCTGCAATACCTCACCTTTGCGCGGCGGGCTGTCATCGGCGATTTCGGTACCTCGATTCGCCACCGGCAGCCCGCAATGGGCATGGTGGTCGAACGATTGCCTGCGACTTTTCAGCTTGCAGGAGCGTCGTTTGTCGTTGCACTTGGTATTGCGATTCCGCTAGGCATCCTATCGGCGTTGTACCCAAACTCTATCATCGACCGCTTCAGCGTGTTGATGGCACTTGTCGGGCAGGCGGTGCCCACATTCTTGCTGGGCATCCTGCTGATTTTGTTCGTCGCGGTGCAGTTGCAATGGCTACCCGCCAGCGGGCGCGATGGCCCCGAACATCTCATATTGCCCGCAATCACGCTCGGCACATACTCGGCAGCGATAATCAACCGCCTGTTGCGCTCTAGCCTATTGGAAGCCATGAGCGAGGATTACACCCGCACTGCCCGCGCGAAGGGCTTCGGCAACCGGTATGTTGTGCTGCAACACGCCCTTCGCAACGCTGCGATCCCAGTCGTTACGGTTATCGGCCTGCAAATCGGCAATCTCATCAGCGGCTCCGTCGTGACGGAAACGGTGTTCGCCTACCCCGGTGCGGGGCTATTGCTCGTGCAATCACTCGGCACCCGCGATTTCCAGGTTGAGCTGGCATTCGTGATCGTGGTGGCAGTTCTGGTGATTATCATCAACCTTGTGGTCGACATC
>CAYSVE010000373.1:0-6135 GCA_964434365.1 uncultured Anaerolineaceae bacterium
CTGGGTGGATGTGTGGGCGTGGGCGTACCGTTTGGGTGGTGTGGGGGGCGGGCGAGGATTTAGGAGAGGGGTTAAAACGAGGTCGGCGGAAGCCGCAACGACCCAACGCAAGGCGATGATTCAGTACAGTTTGCTCGCGGTTATCGCCCTAGGCCAAAGCCTCTACTACTTTGGGCCGCACCTTACGCGCTACAACGAACAGGTGCGCCCAGCGAAGGATCATCAGGATGTGATTTTTAGGGCGCGCGATTTGCCGCCGGGCGCGCAGGTCCACCTCATCACCGATGCGCCGTACTGGGAGCCGCACATGAGCGCGATGCTTCGCTTCTACGAAATGGACACGCCGCTAGCCGTGCTCCCCCGCGCCGATTTTTCGGCGGGGTACGTTGCGGCGCTCCCGCGCGATGTGCCGCACGCTTTTTTCTTCCATGTGGAATACGATTTGGAGACGCTGGACATCCTCGACGCAAGCGACCTGACGCTCGCGCCGCCGGGCTTTAGCCCTTACGCGAGCGTGCCGCAATCGGCGCAGTACGCGCTGATTTTAGGACAGTGACGAACGCCTAATCCAACGAGACGACGCGGAAGCTGAGGTTCGCATCCCAATGCGAGGGTATTTCCCACTCGCGGCAGGTGCAGCGGCTGCTGAACTTGTAGTCGGCAAAGGAGCCACCGCGCATCAGTCGGGGGGCATCGCCGTTGTCGCGCGGGGTGTTGGGCGAACTCACCTCGTTGCTGCACCACTCCCACACGTTACCGCTCATATCCATGACGCCGTACGGGCTGGCCCCACGCGGAAACATCGTCACGGGTGTGGGGCGGTTGCGCTCGGTTTCGGCGGTGTTGACGTAGTCCTCGCAGAACTGGGCGTCGTAAGGGTAGGTAAGGTGCTGATGCCCCGATGCGGCCCACTGCCATTGTGCTTCGGTGGGCAGCACGATTTGCTTGCCGGTGCGCGCGCTCAGCCATCGGCAGAACGCCATCGCATCGAACCACGAGACATTGGTGCGCGGCATGTCTTCGTCGTTGTAGGTGCTGCTGCGTGGGCTGCTCTCTGCGCGCCATGTTTGGGCGTGTCGCGAGTAGTCCCACCACGCGGTGTCGGCGTAGCCGTCGTCGGCCTCGAGGAACACCTGATAATGCGCATGGGTGACCGGGTACTTCGCCATGCGGAAGCCGTAGAGAGTAAACCACTGCCCCTTGATTTCCACTTTACCTGCGGGGATGTTGCACCACTCGAACGGTGCAGGCAGCAAATCCGCCGCGCTGATTTCGGCGGGGGCTTCGGGTTCCTGTGCGGCCACGCGCACCTGTGCGGCGATGTCGTCCGGGTCGTAGCCGGGGAAGTCCTTCCACAGCGCTTGCAGTGCGTCCCACACGCGCTCGGGCGTATCGCGCTGGAACATGATGCGGATGAGTTCGTATTCGCGGTCGGCCTCGCCCCGTTCGAGGGCCTGCCACACCGCGCGCTCGGCTTCATCGACGTTGAAGGTGCGCGGCGCTTGCCCGCTCTCGCGGATGGCGGCGAGGATGGCGCGGGCGGTTTCCCATTGGGCGTTATCGTAGGCCTCGTAGTACTTCAGCACGGCCTTCTGCACATTGAACGTCGCGCGGCGCTCCTTGAGCTGTCCTGTCGTGGGTAGCTTGCCGCGCACTTTGCCGAAGCGCTGCGCGAGGCCCTTCAGCAGCCGGTCGACATCACGGTGGAAGTCCGGGTCATCGCGGATGACGAGCGCATGACGAAACGCGAGCGGGCGCAGGCTCTCGGGTAACTGGTTGGCGGTGGGCATCTTCGCACCGTCGAGTAGAACCGGCACGACCATGCAGTCCTTACGGGCCAGCGCACTTTCGACCTCGATACGCACGAAGTCGTTGGGGTTCTCCAACCGGCGTATGCCGTCCTGGTTGGTAATGTCGATCCAATGCTGGCCCATCAGCACGAGTACGACATCGCATTGCGCGACGGCATCGCTGAGCACCTGCCGGAAATCCATGCCAAAGGGGATGTCGTCTACGTCCTTAAAGACGTTATCGCGCCCGAAGGCCCGCGACAACCGGTCGTAGAGTCGCCCGGCGTCCTTGCGGGTGTCTGCGCGTCGGTAGGAGATGAAGAGCTTAAGCATCGTCGAGTTGTCCGGTAAACCGCATCTGGTTTCAGTATAGCGGAAAGCTCCGACGCTGGCATGAATAATTTGATAGGTCCGGGGGTAACGGGCGGATGTCATGGTTGGGCATCCGCCCGCATGGCTTACGTCCCCGCAACTTCGAGTTTCCAGGTGTGCCGAAACGCACACCCATGATACGTCACATCCGCGTAGTCGAACCGCCCCGGCTGCACCGTCACGGCGGCGGGTTCTTCGAGCACGTCGCCGAGCGTGACATCGGCCCCAAGGGCGGTAAAGTACACGTCGACTGCATCGATGAGGCCGGGCAGGTGCGTTCGGTCACCGGCACCGGCTGCGACCGGCGCAAACAGCAGCAGATGCGTCACGGCGACGGAGAGTGTGCGCGGCCCGCTGCTAAACGCTACCGTGATAAACCCCTCGCCCTCGTCGCGGAAGACCCGGCCATCATCGACTTCGCCGGGGAGCACCAGCAGCGCGGGTAGTTGCGCCCGGTGAATGCGCTCCGGAATGGTGTCGATGTCGTAGTTCGTCACGCCAGTCACGCTGAGCGCGGCCAGGGCGGTGAGTGCGCTGCGAAAGGTGCTCATGGCTACGCCAACACCGAACTGCGGCGCAGCCGCCCCAGCATATCGATGAGGTCGCGCGTCGGGCCAACCTGCCCGACGCGCCCGTCGGCCTCTTTGTACAGCCAGATGGCCCAGCGCAGTGCCACCATCGCGATGTCTGCTGGGGGCGCGTACACCCCGACTGCCGCGCCAGTGCTATGAGCCGTCGCCGCCGTGCCGTTGACCTCGCGCATGACCGTGACGGTATCAGTACTGGTGTTGATTTCCACCACGCGCATGAACTCCTCGCCCACGCGCAGCAACCCACCCACCTGATACCACGGCGAGCCATCGGGGCGGGCCGCGTCGGCATCCGCCGAGCTAAAGGTGCTCGCCCCGGCACTGAGGTCCGCCTGAAGCGTGTCGCCCGTGGTTTGCCACATTGCCGATGGGCTGGGGTGATACCCCCACGTGCCCGTCACCGCGACGGCCCGGTACCGCGTGCTCTCCCAGTGGAAGGCCACACCCACCGTCAACTTGAGGCTGCTTTTCGGGTAGCCCTCCGGCAGCAGCAACACCGTGCTCACATCGATAGCCCCGGCGTCATCGGCGAGCGCGGTGAGTTCGAGCAGGTCATCGTTCAGCAGTAATTCGCCGGGGACGATCGGCAGCACGTCGTGCCGGAGCGTGGCGACATACGGCGTAAAGTGGCGGCTCGCCATCCGCTCCAGTTGCGCCGTCGCGGCGGTGAGGGCCGTCAGCAGGCGCTCGTCCTCGGTGGTGTCGGTGGGGGCAAGGCCCAGCCGACGTTTCATCTCGTACAGCGTAGCGATGGTGTTCATAGGTGTCCTCTTCGGTTACTCGGGTTCACATCCACGCTTAAGTTTAGATCAGATGTGCGTAGAACGGGCGTGCAAATGCCCGGGCATTTGCACCCCATTGCGCGGTGGGTCACAATCGATACCCGAAACGAAAATGACTGGGGGAGGAACGATGTTCGCTGCACTCGAAGCGGGCGCTGGGCTGGATGTGGTGCTGGCATTGCAATCGGCAGGCAACACCTTGCTGGACGCCATCGCGACGCTGTTCGCGGTGCTCGGCAGCGATACCGGGTATCTGGTTCTGTTGCCGCTCATCTTCTGGGTTATCGACCGCAAGCTGGGGTATCGGCTGTTGTTCGTGCTCACCGCCGGGCTGGCGCTGCTCATCGGCGGCAAGGAGCTATTCATGCGCCCGCGCCCGTTTGTGTTCGCGCCGGACGAGGTGCGCGCAGTCGTCGAGGCGTCCGGCTTCGGCTTCCCGAGCGCGCATGTGGGCCTCTCGACGGCGGTGTGGGGCTTCGTGGCGTTGTGGTATCGCAAGTGGTGGGGCTATGCGCTACTCGCGGCGTACATCATCATCATGGCGTGGGCGCGGATGTACGCGGGCGTCCACTACCCGCAGGATGTCGTCGGTGGGTTGATTATCGGCCTGGTGGTGATGTTCTCTGCACGCAACGAGGTCGCCTCGCTTGCGCCGAGGTGGAACGCGCTGCCGCGCCTCGCCCGTGCCGCGATTCTTGTCGTGGTTGGGTTGGTCGTCGCGTTTTTGCTGCGCGGCGACGACGACGGCCTCAGCACGGCGGGTATCATCATCGGTGGCGGGTTGGCCGTGACCCTTGCGCCGGTTGCGTTTGCGACGGGCGGCAGTGTGCGCCAACGCGGATTACGTTTTCTGCTGGGTTTGGTGTTGACGGCGGTCGTGTTCGTCGGGCTGGATTTCGCGTTCGAGGCGTTGTCTCCGGCGGCGTTTTGGCGCGTGCTGCGTTATGCACTCGTCAGCGCGGTGATCCTCGGCGTGTGGCCGGTGCTGATGGTTCGGTTTGGGTTGGCGGCGCTGGAATCGGCGGCATGATGAGGTTAAAGACAAGAGGCCCCCAGGATATGCGCGCATGGTCAAACTAACCCCACCCCTAAATCCGCTCCCCGTACCACGCGTAGACACTGTGGCTCACGGAGAGGGGACTTGTTCGAACGGGACTGTCGTTTTCGGATTTCCCCCTCTCTGCGTGCGGAGAGGGGGACAGGGGGTGCGGTTTCTTTTTCAACTCACGCGGATCTTTGGCATTTGCTGGCTCTTCTTCACGCTGGCCGCCTGCGGACCCCGCGTCGGCGACCTGCAAACTGTTACCGAAACAGTGCCACTCAACACCCCGCTCGAAACGCTGACCGCGAACATGCGTTTTGCGGATGGCGTGTTTTCCCTGGCCGAGCCGACCGACGCGCTGTTCGACGCTGCCATCGAGACGAATGCCCGCGCGCTGCGCCCGGAAATCGAGTTTACGCGTGATGGCCCCCACGGCGTGCTGACGGTGCATCAGCCGGTTGTGGAGGCGCTGGCCGGTGCCGAGGTGTTCAATGGCTGGCAGGTGCAACTCAATCGTGACACGCCGCTCGACCTCATCGTCGATTTGACGGCGGCCTCGGCCTCGCTGGATTTGGCCGCGTATCCGCTTAAATCGTTGGATGCCAACCTCGATGCGAGCACGCTCAGCCTGCCGGACCTCGGCGACCAGCCCACGCTAGAACGCCTAGTGGTGAACAGCAGCGCCAGCCCGGTCGACATCACGCTGGGCGGCGCATACCCCGCGCTGACGACGCTTGCGATCGACGCGACGGGCGGCACGCTGGCCGTGAACCTCATCGGTGAGCTGTACGCGCTGGAAACAATGCGCATCACTGGCGGCGATGCGCCGGTTTCGGTCGATGCGAGTGGGTTGGCCGGGGGCGCGGCGACGATCAGTGTGGGCGGGGCCGACCTGCTGCTGACGCTCCCGGCGGGCAACGTGGTGGCGCAGGTCAACGTGAGCGGGGAGGTGACGGCAACCGGCTACCAGGTGGCGGAGAACACCTACACCCTGCGCGGCGAGGGCGCGCTGCTGGCCGTCGATGTGACGGTGCGGGGTGGCAACCTCACCCTGTGGAGCCGTTAGGGTGCGCGCCCGTAACCACATACCCCCACCGACTAGGGTGCACGGAACGGTAATCGTGCGGTATGCTCGCTGAAAACACGGGAGGGTGGGCATGGCACAGTCACGACGAGAAGAAATCCAAGACATTCACACACAGTACAAGGCGTTCTATGAGATTTTCGGCGGTGGGACCGGGTTGCTGATGTTACTCGTCGCTGGGAGTTTCCTGTTTGCGAGCCTGCCGGTAGGGAACGGCTTCTGGATGAACAGCTTTACCGAGGCGGTTGGGGTCATTGGGACGGTCGTTATTGTGGACCGGCTGAACCGGCGGCGGGCGCTGCGCGAGCGCAAGGAAGAACTCATCTTCCAGATGGGCGGCAACTCCAACGAGTTTGCCTTGCAAGCTGTACGGATGCTGCGGCACAAGGGCTGGCTACGGGACGGCTCGCTGGCCGGGGCCGACTTGCGGGGTGCCATTCTGGCCGGGGCCAAGTTGAGGATTGCCAATCTGGCC
>CAYSVE010000374.1:0-6121 GCA_964434365.1 uncultured Anaerolineaceae bacterium
GACTGCGCCGATTTGGCTTCGACGCTGTCGATGAGCTTGCCGTAGCGATCGTCTATGGTTGTGCCTGGTTCCGCCCGCAACCGGTCGATGAGGCCACTGCTTGTGGTCCAGATGGGTGTTGCGATGGCCCCGGGTTCGACCGCAATCGTTTTGATGCCCCACGGGCGTAGTTCGATGCGCAACACATCGCAGACGGCCTCCATGCCGAACTTCGACGCGCAGTACGCGCCCAACAATCCGCTACCGGCGATGCGCCCACCCACCGAACTCATCATGATGATGCGCCCGGTATCGCGGCGCAGGAGCGGCAAAAAGGCCTGCGTGATGGCGACCTGCGCCACAAGGTTGACCTCTAGCTGCCAGCGAAAATCATCGATTGGGAAGTACTCCAGGGGTGCGGCGACGGCGATACCCGCGTTGTTCACCAGCCCGGCGAAAGTGCCCTCGGCAACGCCGATTTGCTCACACGCGGCGTCGATGTGTTCTTGTTTGGTCACGTCGAGAATGATTTCGGTGATGTGATCACCGGTGGGGGCGTCGCCGGGTTTGCGCACCGCTGCATACACATGAAAGCCCTTCGCCGCGAGGTGCTGTGCAGTGGCGCGGCCAATGCCCTTGCTCGCCCCGGTCACGAGTACGTTCTGCATGGTGTTGCCTCCTTTGTTGGTTATTACACTTAGTGTAAACTCTGGACTATGGTCCACAGTCAAGGGGTGAACCCATGCGCATCAGCGAACTCGCCGCCGAAACCGGCCTCAGCATCGACACAATACGGTACTACGAAAAACGCGGCCTGCTCAACGAGCGGCACATGACGCGCGGCAGCAATCGCTACCGGACTTACAACGAGGCGGCCATCGAACGACTGGCCCACATCAAGCAGGGGCAAATGCTCGGCATGACGCTGAACGAAATGTGCGAGGTTTTGCAGGATTGGGAGAACGACGCGTTTAGCCCAGACGAGGTTCGTGCGTTTTTCGTCGAGAAGATCGACCAGGTAGACGCGCGAATCGCCGAGTTGAAGCAGATGCGCGCCTACCTGTGCGACAAGCTGAAAAACATCGGTTAGGCGTTACCCGTTACCACGTCCCCAACGTGACGTACTCGCCACTGACGTAGCGCCCGTCCTCACCGTCGTATTGGATTTCGTACCAACCGTCGGTTTCGCCCAGCACGACGAAGAGCGCACCTGGCATCACCGTCCCGAGGCGTTGATGGTTCGTGCCCGGCCCGGTACGCACGTTCAGTGGTTGGGTGGGGGTGATGAAGCTGCGCGCAGGCACCTCGGCGGCGATGGTTTCCGGCGCGTCGTACGGCTCGGCCAGCAGGGTTTGAATGACGCTTTCGGTGCGGTCGTAGCGGCCTTCGCCAATGTGGCGATAACGAATGTTGCCCGCTTTGTCGATGAGGATGACGGTGGGCCAGTAGCGTTGATTGTACGCGCCCCATGTCGCGCGGTCGTTGTCCTGGGCGATGGGGTAGGTGAGGCCCAGGCGCTCGACGGCGGCCATCACGTTGCCGAGGTCGCGCTCGTAGCTGAACTCGGGGTAGTGGTTGCCGATGACCACGAGGCCCTGGTCGGCATAGGTTTCGTGCCATGCCTGGATGTAGGGCAGCGTACGAATGCAGTTGATGCAGTCGAACGTCCAGAATTCGAGCAGGACCACCTGCCCGCGCAAGTCGGCGAGGCGCAGCGGCGTTTCGGTGTTGAGGAACACGAGATTTTCGAGTTCGGGCGCGGGGCCAAGGTTGTTGAGTGTGTTCTGCTGTGCGGATGCCGTCCCTGTGAGGGCGGTGAACAACGCCAGCACAGCGCTGAGGATACCGAAGCGGTTCATCGTCTGGTTTCTCCCCTACAAATCATGTGGAATGCCTGCACATCGGGCGCGGTGCGCATAGATGCTGCACTGCGCACGGCTTCGCCCCGACACGTTGTGCGCGTGGACGAGTCGGTGTCGTAATGTCCACCTTGCCACGCAATTGTTACCCGCAACTTACGCCGTCGTCTGTAACCGCGCCTACGACCGTGCGCACTGCGCCACGAAATCGGCAAAGAGGGCAGCGGTTTCCTCCGGCATCCGCTCTGGGTGGAACTGCACGCCGATGAGCCGTCCGTTGGCGCTTTCCAACCCTTCGATGACGCCGTCGGGACTGTAGGCCGTCGCACGGAGACCGTCGCCGAGTTCGGCCACGGCCTGTATGTGAAAGGTGTTGACGATCATCTGGTCGGTGCCGAGGATTTTTTCCAGCCGCGTACCGCCCTCGATGCGGATGGGGTGTGTGGTGCCGCCACGCCCGGTGGTGTGGATAATGTCGCCGCCGTTGTGATCGTGCAGGTCTGCATAGATGGTGCCGCCCGCCTGCGCGTTGATGAACTGCATCCCATAGCAGATGCCCAGCACAGGTCGTTCGTTCATCGCGGTGTAGATGAGCGTATCGGCGTGGTCGCGGGCCGGGTCTACCGGGTCGATGTCGTTCGGCAGGTGGCCGATGAGGCCGGTGATGATGCCCGGCCCGCCGGTGATCACCAGCCCGTGCAGCAGGCTGGCGAATTCAGTCGCGGCGGCTTCGGTGGAAAAAACCGGCACGATGACCGGCAACCCGCCCGCTGCTTCGATGGCGCGGATGTAGGCATGGTCGACGGATTGCTTGCCATCGTTGTAGCTGGTGGTGATGCCGATGCGCGGTCGGGTCATGGGAGATGGTCCTCTGTGGGTGTTTGTTTGTGTCGATGGAGGCCGTAGGCGAGGCACATCGCCCCGCCCACAGATGGTTCACTTTAGGACGACAGGGTGCTGACCGCGCTGACATCCGGCGGGATGACCTCACGCTCGATGGTGAGCGTCGCCGATTCACCCTCCTCAGCGACGACGACCGGCAGTTCTGCGCCAAAGGTCTCGATGAAGCACAGGCTCTCGTTCACGGCCTCGCAGTAGTACAGGTCCACACTCGCGAAGACCGTCGCCTCGCCTTCGGCGAGTGCCACCGAGACGCTCAGGGTCGGCTCGGTGAGTACGGCGTCGGTTTCGGTGAGTTCTATGGCATCACCGACGGCTTCGAGGGCGACCGTCGACGGGGCGAGGTCGTTGATCTTGTAGCCCTCTGGCAGCAACAGGTTGAGCACGAGTTCGCCCTCACCCGCGCCGACGGTTGCCTCATCGAGCGTAAGCAGGGTGTTCGCGCCTGCGTTGCCGCCGATGACCGTCGGGCCACCGCGTACGGCCAGCGCTTCGGGGTTGGGGAATTCCACGGTGGAGACGGTTTCGGTTTCCAGGTCGATGATGCGAATGGCGTGGTTGTTGGTATCGGCCACATAGAGCAAGCCGTCGGCGTAGTCGAGTCCGCCCGGCTCATCGAAGGCTGCTGCCTCGGGGCCGCCGTCGGCGAAGCCACCCAGCCCACCCAAGCCGAAGAGCGTCGTGGTGGTCCAGCGGTCATCGATGAGTTCCACGCGTTTGATGCGGCTGTTGTAGGTGTCGGCGATGTAGTAACCGCCTTCGGGCGCGCCGACGACGCCCAATGCGTGCTGCAAACGACTCTGGCCGACGGGACCGTCCTCGTCACCGAAGGTGAACAGATCGTTCGCGAGCGGGCCACTCACGGTGAAGACCTCGTTCTCGTCGAAGTCGGCGACGCGAATGCTGCTCGATTCGCTGTCGGCGAAGGCGAGGCGACCCTCTTCGTAGAACAGGCCGCTGGGCTGGGCCAACTCGCTGTTGAGCGGGGTCGCGTTGAAGAGCGCCTCGCGGCCATTGCCCACGGCCCAGCTCATCGTGAACGTCGTGATGTCCATACTCCAGATTTGGTGCGTCCCGGCCATGGCGACGAAGAGAGTGTTGCCCTCACCGAACTCGACATCCCACGGGCTGCGCAGGTCGGTCGCGAGGGCGGGGAAGCCTGCGCCCTGCGGGATGCCTCGGCCCTGCACGCCCGTCCCGGCGATGGTTTCCACAGTGCCCTCGGTGAGGTCGACCGCGCGCACAACGTGGTTGAAGGTGTCGGCGACGTAGAGTACCTCGTCGCGGAGGGCCATACCCTGCGGCTTGTAAAACTGCGCCTCGTCGAAGCTACCGTCGGTGTAGCCCTGCCGCCCGGTGCCGATGACATCGAGCACTTCGAACGTCTGCAAATCGGCGATGACGAGGCGGTGATTCACGCTATCGGCGATGAACAGGCGGTTGCCCACGGTATCGGCCAGCACCTTGCCGGGGAAGTTGAGCGCGCGGGCGGGTTGGTTTTCCACAACCGGTGTGATTTCCAGCGGTTCGCGGTTTAGTTCGCCTTGGGTGTCGAAGTAGGTGACCATGTTGCCGATGACCGCATCGAACACCTCGAAGGGAATTTCGCCTGGTTCCACGGCGAACAGGTTACCGCGCGGGTCGACGATGACGAAGGTGGGCCAAGCGCGTACACCGTATGGGGCGAAGGTTTGCCATGTGGCGAAGTCGCTGTCGTTGATGACCGGGTGGCGGACATTGTAACGCTGGACGATTTGCTCGATGTTGGAGGTTTGCCCCTCGTTATCGAACTTGGCGGAGTGCACGCCGATGATCACGAGTTCATCGTGGTACTTTTCTTCCAGCCGTTCCAGTGTGGGGATCATATGCAGGCAGTTGATGCAGCCATACGTCCAGAAGTCCAGCAGTACGACTTTGCCCTCAAGGTCATCGAAGGTGAGCGGGCCAGGGACGTTCACCCAGTCGAGGCCGGTGGGGAAATCCGGCGTGGGAAAGTCCGGGCTACCGGCGTAGCGGCTGAGGTCTTCTTCTGCGTCTTGAGCGGTTACCGGCCCGACGAGCGTAAGTGCCAGGAAGAGCGCAAATAAAATGAGTGGGCGAAGCAATTTCATGTGTGGTGGGTCTCCGATAAAGAACAGGTAGGGGTACGACGGGGAATGCTCTCTCGATGAGTGATTCTACATGCTGGGGTAGGCGGTGCAACCGTTGGCCGCTATGATGAGCAATCACCCATGGGGTATACACGGCATAGGCCAAAAACTCGCAAAATTCACGGTAAACGTCAATTCATGAACTACGCTGCTGTAACCGTCCCAATCCAAACTGTTCGCCGAATCAGCGTGCGCTGGTGGGCTGTCGCGGCCTACGCGCTGGTCATCGTGCTGGCGTATGGCGTGCGCGCGGCCACCTTCGACCGCTACCTGCCGCTCATGGACTACTCCGATGAGAGCAATATGCTGCTGCTGGCCATGGACCTGCGTGGTACCGACGAGGTTGCGCTGGCGGAAGCCTACGGCACGCCGCTCATCGGCGAGTGGCTGGCGGGTTATCCACCGCTTTACCCGTGGATGAACGTGTGGACGCAGCGCCTCACGGAACAGTACACCGATTATTTTTTGTTCCCTGGCGATTACATCTACTGGTTGCGGGTGGTGAGTGTGGCGGGGGCGGTGCTCACCGTCGTGTTGATGTTGCCGCTGGGCTATGCGTTGGCGCGGCCTCTGGGTGGTCATGCAGCGCTGTTCGCGGGGCTACTGGCCGCGATTCCGTGGGCGATCGCGCCCGTCGTGGTGGAAATCGGCACACTGGCGATACCGGACTCGTTCATTTACCCGGCATGTGTGCTAGCGTTGCTGGGCGGCGTGCTCGCGATTCAACAGGACCGCGGGGGCTGGCTGGTGGTGAGCTTGCTAGGCGGCATCGCCGGGATTTACCTGAAGTACAGCCTCATTTTTGCGTTGATCCCTGCTGGGGGTGGGGCGGCGGTGCTGCTCTACAAGCGTGTGATGAGCGCGAACACGCGCGGGGCGCGGAGGCGCGGTTTTTTGTCGTTGCTGCCGTGGTTCATCATCATGGCTGTGCTGAGCGCCTACACCGCGAGTTTTCTGGTTTTTCAGCATGGTGCACTCGGCCTTGAAAACCAGGAGGCCGAGTGGTTCCGCGAGAACGGCTGGGCCAATATGTTCTCGGTGGGGCGGAACTTCCACAACGCGCGGTTGGCCGTGTGGGCCGTGATGAATCCGTTCGTGTGGGTGGTCGGCATCGTGTTGGGGGGTATCGGGTGGGTGTATAGCAGGCGTCGGCGCTTGCTGCGTATGATTACATCGTGGTTGTGGCTGATGGTGCCGTACACACTCGGTAATTAGATGCTTACAAGAAGTGTT
>CAYSVE010000375.1:0-6107 GCA_964434365.1 uncultured Anaerolineaceae bacterium
AACCTGGAAATTCCGTTGGATAGCAATGGACTGTGGAACCAGAATTATTTTGGGCCGTCTGGTGAGCCGTTCCTCATCGTGTCGATGCGCGATGTCATCGAGGGCGACTTTGCGCCGGGCACCTTCGCCGACAAGGCTGTGCTCGTGGGCCTACGCAACACTTTCGGCGCTGTAGACCAGTACGCCGCACCGCCCAACGCACGCGGTCGCCCTATGGCCGGGGTCGAAATCCAGGCCAATGCCCTCGAAACGCTCTTCAGTGGGGTGCCGGTGGTGCGGCAGGGGGCGGGGTCTCGTGCCCTTATGATTATCGCCGTGGCGCTTGCTGCCGGGTTGATGTTCTCGTTTGTGCGCTGGTATTGGATGGTCGCCGTGAGCATCCTGCTGGGTTTGGCGGGTTTTGTCGTCACGTCCATCATATTTAGTGCCCAGCACCTTGCCGTCGATATGCTCGACCTGTTCGGGACGCTTGGCCTTACACTGGGTGCTAGCGTGGGGGTCGCCGCCGCCACCGAACTGATTCTGCGGCAACAGGCCGAGTTTCTGCTGCGTAGCGTAGTCGAAATAAGCGAACAGCGCCTCGAACTCGACCGGGTGCTCCCCACCATCGCCGATGACATCAAGCGCGTCGTCGGCGCGCGGCGTGGGCGTATCTACCTCGTCGACGAGGACGGTGTCTTCGACTGCCGTCACGAGTGGGGCAGCAGCTTCGACGATGCGCGTGTGCTCACGATGGTCACCGAAACCCAATCGGCTGCCATACACAACGATGCACTCGCGGTGCCGGTGGTATGGCAGGGGACGCTGCTCGCCGTGTTCAGCGCACAAATGACCGTCGCGCGCCGTGTGAATCGTACGCTGCTGAATGCGCTGGCCCAGCAAATTGCCCCCAGCCTCAACAACGTGCAACTCTACGGGTACACCCAGCAGCAGAACACGCTGCTACAGGGTATTCTCAGTGGTTCGCCGGGTGGGGTGGTCGTCCTCGAACCGGACCTGACGGTGCTGCGCTACAACCTTGCGGCGGCCCTCGCCCTTGGCCTCGACCCAACCGATCACCTCGGCAAGCCGCTCGACAGCCTGCTGCCCGATGTCGACGACGACATCCGCGCCGATGTGCGCGCGGCATTCGCTGCCGGGGCGCGTTTCCACAAGGAATTCGACCTGCGCAAGAAGACCTTCTACTTCGATGCCGCGCCCCTTGCCGATAACAGTGCGTGGGTCGTCACCCTCAGCGATGTGTCGGCATTGGCGGAGAGCAACCGGGTGCGCACCCAAATGATTCGTATGGCCTCGCACGACCTCAAGAACCCGTTAGGGCGTATTCTCGGCTACAGCGAAATGTTGCTCGAAGGCGATGGGGACAGCGAACTCACACCCATGAACGAGCGCTTCATGCAGAACATCGTCAACAGCGGCAACGAAATGCTGAACATCATCACCGAAATCCTCAACCTGGAACACCTGCGCGCCGGGCAACTCGAAAAAGTATCCGTCGATATGTCCGCCGTGGTCGACAAGGTTGCGCAACGCCACACGCCCGATGCCGAAAGCAAAGCTCAGGCGTTGCAAACATCCGTCAATGGCACCCCGTCCACCGTGCTCGGTGACCCGAACCAAATCACGCAGGCCGTGAGCAATCTCGTGAGTAACGCCATCAAGTACACGCCCGAAGGCGGCAACATACAACTACGCCTATTCCCGTCGAACGGCTGCACCCGCTTCGAAGTGGAGGATAACGGCTACGGCATGCCCGCCGACGCCCAGGAAAACCTATTCACCGAGTTCTACCGCGTGCGCACCGCCGAAACCGCCAACATCAAGGGAACGGGCCTTGGCCTCAGCCTCGTCAAGTCCATCGCCGAGGCCCACGAGGGCCGGGTGGGCTTCACCAGCGCCGAAGGCGTCGGCAGCACGTTCTACCTGGAGCTACCATGCGAACCCTCATCCTGACGCTGTTTCTCGTTCTCAGCCATGTCGACTATAAACAGCAGCAGCAGGCCGCCCTGCTGGAAATCCTCTACGACGGCGTATCCCTCCGCCGCACACAAACCGCGAGCTTTATCCAGCTGCCGGTGGGGTCGGTTGGCCCGGTCGGTGCAGGCGATACCCTCCGCACGGACGAAACTGGGCGGGCGCTCGTCACACTCAGCGAGGGCGCGACGATTTACCTGCTCCCACGCACCGAAGTTGTGCTCAACACCGTCCGTGATGTGAACGTGAGGGCTGGTCAGGCGGTCTTCGATGTCGATGCGCCATTTATCATCACGGGGGGTAGCGTGCGCGCCGAGGGCGAAGGGCAGTTCCTCGCGACGCCGTTGCACTTACTTTTCGCAGATGGCGATGCCGCGTTTATGGCAGCCGGGCAGCTGGTCGCCCTTATGCCCGGGCAAGGCCTGCGCGGCGAATCGGTCGTCGACCTCGTTGGCACGCTGAACCCGTCCAAAATCGATGGCCAACTCGATGGCTGTGCCGGGCAGGTCGTCACCGAGGAGGGCATTCGGCTGCGCGCGCGCCTGGGGCCGAGCCTGAACTATGCGCAAATCGGGGCTGTCGAAGACGGCGACCCCGTGCGGCTGATGGGCATCACCGAAGGCGGCGGGTGGTATCGGGTGCAGTTTCGAAGTGGCTTCGGCTGGATGCAGCGCCTCGCCATCGAAGCGCTCGAACGCGAGTGCGCGGACATCCCGACCTTGCCAGATACCGCCTTCGACATCCCGAACCGCGTGCTCAATATCGCCGACCGCGAAGTCGAATTGCTGGAACCGTATTACGCCACCCCCAGCGATGACGGCTGGTTCTACCAGTTTCCGTAGCGGTAGGCCCGTTGCGTACAACCGACTGTGAACCGTTGTCGCCTCGGGCCAAAAATTCCCTGCCGCTATGGTCGCGTGTTCGGCTTTTCGAAGGTGCCGCCGGTTTGCAGCAGGCAAATCTGCTGCCATGTGAAGCGTGCCGTACCGCTGGCCCAGTATGGTGCTACCCGCCACGTATACGTTCCCTCTTCGAACGGTAGCCCGCGCAGCGTGATTTCCGCCGTGCCGGTGGTGCTATCGAACGCGCGGCGCGTGCCATCGGGCGCAATGACGATCACACTGTAGACATTCGCGCCGGTGAGGGTGGGGTACGTCACCGTGAGGAAGTCATCCCCGGCCATGAAATCGCCGGTGCGCGTGAAACTTCCGACCCATTGGTCGCATACGTAGGTGTTCAGGTCGAAGACATCCGGCACACGGCCATTGGCATCACGCGGGAGAATGCGTCCCGTCGGTGGTATCGAGTTGAACGGTGTGCTCGTGCGCAGCAGGCGCGCGTAAATCCACGCCGAGCCGCCCGCGTACTCCACTTCGAGCCATTGGCGGCCATCCCACGCGCGGAAGAAGTCGCCCGCGCGGCCCAAAATCCGCAGCGACGAGTTCAGCGGAATGCGGCCCACCGGGGGATAGGCGAAATCTGGCCCGGCGCGCAGTTCTGCGTTGTCCACGGTGATGAGGCCGTAGATGTTGCCATCACCTTGCTGTGCCGCTGTGGCGCCAGGTGCCAAGACCAAAATAAACAAAAGCATAAGAAACCAGGGTTTGCGCATTATGTCCTCCGTTTCGAAAGGCTGAATGTATTGTCGCACGGATTGCATTTGCGCAACAAGCGCGTCGGGCAGGCGTGGGCCAAGCGTTGCTTAACATTACCTATAAACGCATGTGTTAAGATAGTAAAGCCATTGAGCCAGCCAGGAGAAGTCCATCATTATGACGAACGGCAACCCCGCTGAAAGTCCGTTGATTGTCATCGCGTCCAATCGTGGGCCCTATTCATTTCACCGGAACGAAAAGGGGGAACTGATCGCCAAGCGAGGGGCTGGCGGTTTGGTCACTGCCCTTGCGGCCCTTGCAGAACAACACGATGTGTTATGGATCGCGTCTGCACTGAGTAAAGAGGATCGCCAATGGGCACGCGAACACACCGGTGACCCGGTAGAGATCAACCGCATTATGCTCAAGCTGGTACAGCCGAAACAGGCCAGCTACGACCAGTACTACAACACCATCGCCAACCCGCTGCTGTGGTTTATCCAGCACGAAATGTGGAACGTGCCGCGTACGCCCAGCATCACCGAGGAAATCTGGCAGGCGTGGCGCAACGGCTATGTCGCGGTCAACAAGCTTTTCGCCGATGCCATCGCCAAAATCGTCGGCAACTTGGGGCATCGCCAAAAGCGACGCGTTATCATCATGCCCCAGGACTACCACCTGTATATGGTGCCGCAGTACCTACGCGAACGGCTCGGCGACCAGGTGCAAATTCAGCCCTTCCTGCACATCCCGTGGCCAGGACCCGATGCGTGGCGCATCCTGCCGGAGCGTATGCGAACTCCGATCTTCAACAGTATGCTGCAAAGCGACCGCCTCGGCTTCCAGACGAAGCGCGACGCCTTCAACTTTGTGCAGACCTGCCGCTTCTACCTCGATGACGCGCACTCGCGAGGTAGCCGCAACTCCATCGAATACCAGGGGCGGAAGGTGTTTGCAAACCACTACCCCATCTCCATCGATGTCGAGAAGGTGGCGGAAATCGCAGAGAACAACGAAACACGCCTGACGAAAAACAGCCTCATGAGCCAAACGGGTGACTTTCAAGTCATCCTACGTACCGACCGCGTCGAGCCGAGCAAGAACATATTACGTGGGCTGGAAGCCTACGAAACGCTGCTGGAAAAATACCCCGAGCATCGGGGTCGCGTGCAACTCATGCAGTTGCTCGTGCCGTCGCGGCTTGGCGTCGAAGAATACGCCGAGTACCTGCGCGACATTATGTCCACAGCGGGGATGATAAACGCCAAGTACGCCAACGAGTTCTGGGAGCCGGTGCGTACTATCGTCGGCAACAACTACCCACGCGCGCTTGCTGCGATGCAGATCTATAGCGTGCTGCTGGTGAACCCCATCGCCGACGGTATGAACCTGGTTGCGAAGGAGGGGGTCTTCATCAACCAACGCGATGGCGTGCTCGTGCTCAGCGAGAATGCTGGGGCCTACTACGAACTCGGCGACCACGCGCTGACCGTCTCGCCCTACGACATCTACGGGACGAGCGAGGCGATGCACGAGGCCCTCACCATGGGTAGCGATGAGCGCAGCCAACGTGCCGAGGCGCTCCGCGCACAGGTCCGTGATGCGGACGTTCGGGCGTGGTTCGCGTCTCAGGTGGATGACGCGCTGCGGGCACTCACCAGCCAGGACAAAAACGCCTCGACATCCTCGACGCCGGAGGCGGTGACGTCGGAGGACTCCAGCACGACCGAGGGCGTATCGTCACCGATGACACCCAGCGCCACCGAGTGACACACGCCATCGGCCCGTAACTGCTGCGCGACCTTCATCGCGTCGGCGTCGGTGGTGTCATCGCCCATCCAAATTGCGGCCTCTAGCGTGTACTCGCGGACGAGGCTCTCGAACGCGACGCCCTTATTGATCTCCACGAGTGGGCGAATCTCGAAGACCATGCGCCCACCAAAGTGACGGAGGCCGTGGGCCTCGGCCAGCTCGGCCAGCTTGGGGATCACGCTCTCTGCGAAGGCGGTCGGGTCGGGGGTGTTGCGGTAGTGAATCGAGGCGGTTGCACCTTTATCTTCGATGTACATACCGGGTACGGTGTGCGCTTCTACCTCTTTGAGCACGGCCTCCAATTTCGGTCGGTAGGGTGCCACCTCCGGCGCGACCTCCACCGCACCATCCACGATGCGCTCCAGGCCGTGGTTGCCGACGTACACAAGCTGTGGCAGCCCGGCGCGCTGGCTGAGGTCGGCTGCGCCACGCCCACTGACCAGCGCCACCAGCTTGAGGAGTTGGTGCAGCTTGTCGAGGGCCTCGTAGTTGCCCGATGTCGGCGCGGCTGCGTCCGGGGTGGGTACGATAGGGCTTAGCGTACCGTCGAAGTCTGTGATGAGGCCGACGTGCTCGCCCGTGGTGAGCGGCTTCAGCAGGCCGTCGACTGCGTCCTTCCAGTGCGTCATGGGGTCATCTCCGTTCGAATGCGATAGGACATGGTTATAGCATACCGAACCGGTGTTAAGAACCACCGCGGCTCTTACGCCGGGTGGCGTACGCTGG
>CAYSVE010000376.1:0-6101 GCA_964434365.1 uncultured Anaerolineaceae bacterium
ACCTGACCGAAGGCAACGGCTTCGACAGCGTTCTCATCGAAAACACCGAAGGCGCGACCACCGCAATTACGCACCTCATTGATAAAGGGCATCGCCACATCGCACTCATCGGTGGAGACAACAACTCCCACCCCAGCATTATGGAACGTCGCCACGTCTACGCACGGTTGATGACGGAGCAGGGCTATGAGGTTGTGATGGAAGACAGCCAAATCGAGATCGAATATGGCTACGAAGCAGCCAGACGACTCATTGCGCGCAAACCGGACATCACGGCGATTTTCGCCTGTGCCGATGCCATCGCTATCGGCGTGATGAGCGGCCTGCAAGACAGTGGCCTGCGCGTACCTGAAGATGTATCCGTTATTGGTTTCGACGGGATCGACCTTGCGGAGCGGGTGAACCCGGCTCTGACGACGATCCATGTTGACAAAATACTGATGGGCACGATCGCTGTGCGGATGCTGGTGGACCGGGCGACCGACCCGCTGCGCACACCGTTGAAGACGCTCGTGACCACTCGACTCATCGAACGCGACAGTGTGCGCGACATGAGGACATAGATGTGTAGCTCACCCGCCAGCGCTCGGCGCTAGGTGGTTAGCGAACTAGGTAAATACTGAGAATGCTCATTGCTGAAAACATTGAAGTGAGGACGCTGTAGCAACACCCTCACAACAATGTACCCTCTGCCAAGGGTGATGCGGATTCTAATGAATTTATCTAGTGTTTACCAGCAAAGGTTGAAAGTAAAAGGAGGCCAAAAGGCTAAAAAGGTGTAGCAATTACAAAAACTTCGAAAGCTACTGTAAATACATAGTGAGGTAAACATGACGAAGAATCTGCGCACTTTGCTTTCCGTCTCCATCGTTACATTGCTCGTCCTCGGCACTGCCCTGCCGATGGTCGGCGCACAGGATGATGCGGTGACGATCACCTGGTTTGTGGGCCTTGGTACTGGCTCCCGACCCGACCAACTCGACGGCCAGATGGCAGTCGTCGAGGCCTTCAACGCCTCGCGCGATGACATCGAACTGGAAATCATCATCGTGGATAACGACGAAGCCCCGCAAACGTTGGCGACGCTCATCGCAACTGGCGAGTCGCCGGACATCATCGGGCCGGTTGGGTTTAGCGGCACGAACCAGTTCCTCGAAAACCTGGTTGACCTGCAACCGTTCATCGATGAAACCGGCTACGACCTTGGCCAATTCGATACCACCATCGTGGACTTCAACCGTCTGTCCGAGCAGGGTCTGGTCGGGCTACCGTTCGCGACGTTCCCGTCGTTCTTGTTCTACCGCCCCGAACTCTTCGATGAAGCGGACCTGGAATACCCGCCAGCCGCCTACGGTGAGCCGTACATCCTCGATGGCGAAGAACGGGTTTGGGACGTGGAAACGCTGCGGGAAGTCGCGATGTTGCTGACAGTCGACGAAAACGGCTTCGATGCGACGGAAGACGAGTTCGACCCAGACGGCATCATTCAGTGGGGTTTCGTGAACCAGTGGACCAATATGCGCCAGATCGCAACCGTGTTCGGTGCCGAGTCGATGGTTCGAGCTAACGGCGATGGTACGTTCAGCGCTGTGATGACCGACAACTGGCGCACGGCCTACAACTGGACGTACGATGCCATCTGGGAAGATCACTTCTACCCGAACAACGCCCAGAACAACAGTGACCTGCTGGGCAACGACAACC
Organism: uncultured Anaerolineaceae bacterium; assembly: GCA_964434365.1. Lineage (GTDB taxonomy): Bacteria > Chloroflexota > Anaerolineae > Aggregatilineales > Phototrophicaceae > CAYSVE01. The sequence goes on from CAYSVE010000376.1 coordinate 1,705, forward strand.
CCTTCGGCAGCGGCAACGTCGCGATGGCGAACAGCCATCTGTGGTTTACGGGCAGCCTCGCGGGCGATACCGAGTGGCAGGCTGCGGCGCTCCCCAGCTACGAAGGCGAAGTCACCGCGCGCCTACACGCCGACACCTTCCGCTTGTTGAACACATCCGACAACCTGCCGCAAGCCTTCGAGGTGATGGTGTACCTTACGGGCGAGGCCTCGCTCGACTTGTTCCAGGTGTATGGTGGCCTACCCGCCCGCACCGAAGACCGTGCCCAGTTCTTTGCGACGCTGGACGAGACCTTCACCCAGGGTGTGAACTGGGATGTGGCGCAGGCTGGTCTTCAGTATGTAGACATTCCGTCTCATGAGGAACGCCTGCCGAACAACAATGAGTCCTTCTCGCGCTTGCAGTCGTTCTGGTCGCTATTGTGGAGCACCCCAGGCCTCGACGTAGACGCCGAGATCGACCTCCTTCTGGAAGACCTCACCGCGATCTACAACGCGGCTGAGTAGTTCGTAGCCCGTATTTTAATGTGGGGTGAGCGGCGGATCGTTGCTACTCACCCTGCAAGAAATAATCGGGTTTTCGAAGGGAGTGTAATTTTATGGCGATACTAAACGAGTCTTTCGCCCCCAACCGTAACCAGGAAGTTGCCACACCGCGCGTGACGAATTCGGCGCTTAAGCGGTCGCGTAGCATCTGGGGGTGGATCTTCCTGTCACCGTGGCTAATCGGCCTGATGGCCTTCACGCTGATTCCGATTGTCGTCTCGGCTGGCTTTTCGTTCACGAACTTCGAACTGAACAAGCCAGATGAGTTCGAGTTTGTCGGCATCGCGAACTACGTCAAGCTCGTGCAAGACCCGCTCGTATGGGTTGCGCTGGAGGTGACGCTTAAGTTTGCGATTATCTCGCTGCCGTTTGCGGTTGTGCTACCGATTGCCGTCGCCGCGATGCTAAACAGTGAGTACCTGGCGTTTAAGCGCGTGTTCCGCACGCTGTTTTATATGCCGTTCATCGTGCCGATTGTGTCGGCGGTGTACATCTGGGGCGGCATGCTCAACGGCGAAACCGGCTGGATCAACCGCGCCCTTGCGGAAATCGGCCTACAAGGGCCAGATTGGCTCTTTAGCCAAACATGGATTTATGCAGCACTGGTTATCATCGGCACATGGGGGCTGGGGAATGCGTATCTTATCACCCTCGCAGCGATGCAATCGGTGCCGACGGACCTGTACGAAGCGGCGAAGGTCGACGGTGCAGGGCCATTCACACGTTTTCGTGTGATTACGCTCCCGATGATTTCTCCGGTTGTGTTTTACAACCTCATCCTGGCGGTTGTTGGGCTGTTCCGTTACTTCGAAATCCCGTTCGTGCTGAAGGGCAGCGAAGGCTTCCCCGGTCAGTCGACATGGTTCTTCAACATTCACTTTTTCCGCACGACGTTCGGTTTCCTCGATATGGGATACGGGTCGACACTGGCGTGGCTGCTGTTCGGCCTCACGCTCGTCGTGACAATTGCGCTGTTCGGCACGGCGCGCTACTGGGTTTACTACGCGGCAGATGAGGTAGGCTGATGGCGACGATACAGCAAGCACAACCCCGGCTTTCGTTAATGGGCATGGTGCGGGCTTACATGCCACGCAACCTACCGTTGACGCTTCTGTTCACCGTGTTCGCGGGGGTTATCCTGGCGTTTTACCTTAGCCCGTTCGCGTACATGTTCGTCACATCGTTGAAGGATAAGGATCAGATACAGGCGAGTGCGACCGGCCCCGTGTTGCCCGTAGAGCCGCAGTCCTTCGTGTACGAAGGCGAAGAAGTCGACATATTCAACGTGCCACTGCCCGATGGCAGTGTACAGCAACTGGCCCTCATCGATTCTGGGCGGCAGTCGAGCGTGTTTGTAGACCCGACCGATCCCGACCTTACCCTAATCGAATGGGAGGGCCGCTGGCGCAGCCTGGACCCGGTATACGAACTCTCGTTTAAGTTCGAGAACTACCCCGAGGCCTGGAGCCGCCTGAACTTCCCACGCTTGCTGTTCAACACGGCCTTCATCGCGTTTACGGGTGTCATCGGCACGCTCGTCTCGTCGATCTCGGTCGGCTACGCGTTTGCGCGCTTCCCCATCCCTGGTAAGCGCATCTGGTTTATGCTGCTCATCGCGACGATTATTTTGCCACGGCAGGTGATGTTGGTGCCGACGTTCGCGTTCTTCAGTGCGATCGGCTGGACGGGCACATGGCTGCCGCTCATCATTCCGCACTTCTTCGCGAACGGCTACAACGTGTTCTTGTTCCGGCAGTACATCATGGGCCTGCCCTACGAACTGGACGAGGCCGCGATGATCGACGGCGCGAACCCGTTCCAAATTTTGGTGATGGTCATCATTCCGCAGTCGTGGCCGGTGATTATCGCCGTGGGTTTGTTCCACATGGTTTTTGCCTGGAACGACTTCTTCGAGCCGATGATTTACACGCTCGGTAGTCCAGAGATTCAGCCGCTGGCGGTCGCCATTCAACAATTCAGCACGCGTTTTGGCCAGGAGCCGCAGCTTGTGCAAACGACCGCCCTGTTGGGCCTCGTTGTGCCGGTGTTCCTGTTCTTCATCGCGCAGCGCTTCTTCATGCAGGGTATCGTCGTTACGGGGGTAGACAAATGATGTCAGAACCATTCCTGTTGGGTGTGAACTATTGGCCTCGGCGCAAGGCAATGTACTGGTGGCCAAACTTCGACGCCGACGAAGTGCGTGAGGAATTCGACATTATCGCCAGCGTGGGCATGACGGTCGTGCGGTTGTTCCTATTGTGGGACGACTGGCAACCGACATCAGATAGCGTGTCTACGGAGCGCTTGCGGGACTTCGGGACGGTGTGCGACATTGCTGCCGACCGCGGCCTCAAGCTAGATGTGACGTTTTTCACGGGGCACATGAGTGGGCCAAACTGGTCGCCACGCTGGTTGCTGGAACCCAACGTCGAGCCGGCCTCGACGAATATTCGGCGTGTGCTTAGCGAGGGCACAATCGTCGACAGTTTGTATCGCAACATGTTCCACGATGCCGAGGCGCTGGCGGCATCGCGGGTGCTGCTGAAGACGGTGGTTGCCGAGTACAAAGATCATGATGCGATTTGGATGTGGAACCTGGGTAACGAGCCGGATTTGTTCGCCCAACCCCACACGCCGGAGGATGGCCGCGCCTGGGTGCGGGAGATGACGCAGCTCATCAAAGCCGAGGACCCGAACCACCCCGTATCCTGCGGCCTACATGTCGATAGCATCATCAACAGCAACGGGTTGCACATCGACAGCGTGTTCGGCGAAACCGATGTCGCTGTGATGCACGGTTACCCCATGTATATCCCGTGGGCGCGCGATAACCTGGACCCGGACTTCATGCCTTTTCTGTGTGCGCTTACTTCTGCGCTATGTGGTAAGCCATGCCTGGCGGAAGAATGGGGCGGCTGTACTGCACCACAAGGGCAAGAGTCTGTGACATGGGAGTGGACCGCGTACGGCAAACCACGAACGCAGTTCATGGCGAGTGAACAAGCCCTTGCCGACCACATCGAGAAGGTTCTGCCGAAGCTGCAGGGAGTGGGGTCGCCGGGCGCGATGCTGTGGTGCTTTGCCGATTACGACGAAAGCCTGTGGGACCGCTCCCCGTGCGACGAGGGCGGATCGAAGCACGAACGGCACTTTGGGTTGGTTCGGCCAGACGGCACGCTAAAACCCCACGCCGACGTCATCCGAAATTTCGCACAGTCGCAACCCACGGTACGCGAACCGGAGCGTGTCGTCGACCTGGATGTGACGCCGAACGAGTACTACGAGGACCCCCTCGGCCACGCAAAGCGCCTGTATGATACGTACCTGCAAACATACGAACCCCAAGGTGTGTAACTGCCCTACTAGCCCGCCAGCGATATGGCGGGCTTCGCAACGACATCCTGCCGCTACAAGCGGCCCGACCCGCGCAAACGCTTCATGAATTGGCTAAGGAGATTGGAGGGGACAACAGAACACGAACCGGTGCTGAGAAGCAAAAAGCGCCACTGAGTTGACGCTGGGGCGCTAGTGAGGTATGGTTTTTAGAACGAAGGCTTGAGACGCCCCAGGAGGGATTCGAACCCCCGACCAATGGCTTAGAAGGCCACTGCTCTGTCCCCTGAGCTACTGGGGCAAATGCCGCCTACAGTATACTCGATCTTCACCAACACGGTAAACCTTCAACCTGAAAACAGTGCTCTAAGCGTCGCGTGCGAAGCCTTTACCTGTATTGCCCACAGCCCCTAAATGCGGTATACTATTAAGGAAGAAGCCAGGCCCCACACTACACACAAATTGTCCCCGTCCAGCCCCCCGCTGTGGGGGTTGTTGCCTGTGTGCGCCGGGCCAGTG
>CAYSVE010000377.1:0-6100 GCA_964434365.1 uncultured Anaerolineaceae bacterium
GGTGCGCCGACCGTGACGTAACGGCGATTTGGGGAACCCCCAGCCGGGGGCTATAATTTTTGCTATGTATCCAGCTGGGTTGGAGGGCAAAACGCATGTTGAGCTTCGTGATCGTGTCTCATAGCCGCGATGTGGCCGAGGGTGCCCGTGCCCTTGCCGAGCAAATGACCCACGGCAAGGTGAAGATCGCGGTGGCGGGCGGCCTCGATGACCCGGATAACCCCATCGGCACCGACCCGATGAAGGTGATGGCTGCCATCGAATCGGTGTACAGCGAGGATGGCGTCATCGTGATGATGGACCTCGGCAGTGCGATGCTCAGCGCTGAAACGGCCATCGACTTCCTCGACCCGGACTGGCAGGAGAACATTTACCTCAGTGGCGCACCGCTCATCGAGGGCATCGTAGCAGCGACAGTGCAGGCGAACATCGGCGCCACGGCGCAGGCTGCCATGCGCGAGGCCGAAACCGCCCTCGAAACGAAACGCGCCCAACTCGGCCTGGAACCGCTCATCACCCCCGCGCACGAACCCGAAACCACCGACGCACCCGGTGAGGCACTGCGCATCATCGTGCCGAACCGGCACGGGTTGCACGCCCGCCCGGCGGCTGCCCTCGTAACGCTGGCCAGCGGCTTCGCCGCTTCGCTGACCATCACCCTGGGTGAGCGTACAGCGAACGCGGCCAGCATCAACCAGGTGGCGACGCTCGGTGCGCGCCAGGGCGACGACCTGCTGTTCACGGCTGTGGGTGCCGATGCCGACGACTTGCTTGCGGCGGTGCAGGCCTTCGCCGATGACAACTTCGGCGACCGCGACGACGCCGAACCCGAAGTTGAGCCAACGCCGATTCGGCAAACCGCTGAAGATGGCACCCTCACCGGCATACCGGCGTCGGGCGGGTTTGCGGTGGGGCCTGCCTCCCGCCTGGAGGCTGCCGCACCACCGCTAAGCCAGCGTGAGGTCGAAGACCCCGAACGCGAAAAGGCGTTGCTCCGCGATGCAATTTCGGCGGTCGACGTGGCCCTGGCGCACCTGGCAACCGAGTCGAAAAATAAAATTGGCGGCGAGGCTGGTATCTTCGAGGCGCACCGCCTGATATTGGGTGACCCCGACCTCCTTGAAGCAGCCGAGGAAAATATCGACGCCCACGACCAATCGGCAGCGGTCGCATGGTGGGCGGTCATCGAAGCGACTGCCGAGCGTTATCGTGCCCTCGATGATGATTACCTGCGCGCGCGCGCCGCCGACGTACAGGATGTTGGACGTCGGGTGTTGCAGGCCCTCGACCCGGCCCTTGTAAGGAGTGCGCTGCCCACCGAACCGAGCATCCTTGTTGCAGCCGACCTGCTGCCATCGGATACGGCCCAGCTAGACCCAGACATTGTGCTTGGCATCATCACCGAGGGCGGCGGTGCGACCTCCCACAGCGCGATTATAGCCCGGTCGCTGGGTATCCCGGCGGTGGTGGGTGTTGGAGCCGCCGCACAGGCTATCGAGAGTGGCCAGCGCGTTGCCTTCGACGGGGGGCAGGGGGTTATCTGGCCGAATGTCACCGAGGCGCAGGCCGCCGAAATTGTGTCTCAGCGCGAGGCGTGGTTGAAGGCCAAAGCCGAAATGGCCGCTGCCAGTGCCGAACTTGCGGTCACGGCGAATGGGGTCCGCATCGAGGTGGCTGCGAACATCGGTAAAGCGGCGGATATGCCCGTTGCCGCCGCACAGGGGGCCGAGGGTGTCGGCCTATTTCGGACGGAGTTCCTGTTTATGGAGCGAAGTGCCGCGCCCAGCGAAGATGAACAGGTGCAGGCCTACGCCGGGGCCGCCGCTGCCGCCAACGGGCATCCGATCATCGTGCGTACGCTCGATGTCGGTGGCGATAAGCCCATCAGCTATCTCGACTTTCCGCCGGAGGAGAACCCCTTCCTGGGGTATCGGGGTATTCGCTACTGGCTGAACGCGCCCGAAATCGCGAAGCCGCAGCTACGGGCTATCTGCCGGGCAAGTGCCGAGCATCCCATCAAAGCGATGTTCCCGATGGTAGGCACCGTCGAGGAGGTCGTCGCTGCAAAGGCGCTACTCGATGATGTGCGCGCGGAACTCGATGGCGAAGGTGTGGCCTACGATGCGGACATGCAGGTGGGGGTGATGATCGAAGTGCCCGCCGCCGTGATGATCGCCAACCAACTCGCGCACCATGTCGACTTCTTTAGCATCGGCACCAACGACCTCACACAGTATGTGATGGCCGCCGACCGGGGAAACCCGGCAGTGGGGCACCTTATCGACTACTTCCAGCCATCGGTGCTACAGGCGATCTACTCGGTGGCAACTGCTGCACGCAATAACCGTATTTGGGCGGGGATGTGTGGCGAAATGGCGGGTGATCCACTGGCAGTGCCGCTGTTGGTTGGCATGGGGTTGGCAGAACTTAGTATGAGTGCGCCGAGCATTCCGCAGGTGAAGGCGGTGATCCGCACGCTCGATACCGCTGCCCTCGAAAGTTTGATCGAGGATGTGCTGGCTTGCGAGCGTGCGGAAGCCGTGCGCGAGTTGTTGCGCAATCGCTGAGTAGCGGTTAATCGGTGCCGGCTGCTGGGCTTAGCTTTTTCTTTTTCCGCTTGCCGCGCAAGTGAATGTCGGTGCCGGTGCCGCCCGGTAGCAACAGGCCCAGGAAGCCTGCGACCAAGACGAAGATTGAGATGGACTGGAAGGCGCGGGTGAGGCCCAGGCCGGGTAGGCCGAACGCGCCATCGGCCAAAAAGCCGATGAGCAGGGTGCCTAGCGCCCCCACCCCGAAAATAAAGCCCAGCGGCATGCCGCTGGCGAAGCCCTTTTTGCCAGGGATGAGTTTCTGCGCCAGCACGACGATCACGCTGTGGGTGCCGCCAGAGAGCACACCTGCCAGCAGCGCCAGCACAAAGGCGAGTGTGCCATCGACGAGTGGTAACATGACATACACCGGCACAACTGCGAACAGGCTCCCCGCGATGATAATGCGCCGGTCGAAGCGGTCGGCCAGGTTGCCCATGTACACGCCTGCAATTGCCGAGGCAATCCAGTAAAAGCTGGTGATGAGGCCATATGCTGCTGGGTCCCAGCCCTTGTTGCGGAACAGCACCGGGATAAACGCCACACTACCGGGGTAGGCCAACCCCCTCGTGAGGACCATCAGCGCGAGCAAGATCAGCGGCCCCCATGTGATAGGCTGGCGTACAATCGCCACCGCTTTCTCGCTGGCTTCGGTCGCAGCATCCTTTAGTTTTTGTGCAGCGTTGGACGGCATCGTCGTAATCATCAACCACACAGCCGGTATGCCGACAAGCGCATACAGGAAAATCGGCGCGACACTACCCTCAGCGTCGCCACGTTGCGTCAGACCCAGCAAGGCCCCAGCCGTCACCGGGCCAAGGGCGAGGCCCATTTGGCCCAGCAGGAAAAACCACGCGGTGTTGCTGTTGGCGCGTTCTTCGTTGACCTGGGCGGCTTGCATGGTGCCCACCGGATGAAAGGCCCCACTCCCCAGCGCCGAAAGTGCGAAGGGCACGATCATCAGCCAGAAGCTGCGCGTGGTCATCGCTAGCAGCATGGCCAATAGCACCATTGCGACCGTCCACGCGACACCGCCCGCGCCATACAAACGGCTGTTCCCCCGGTCGGCGAGGTAGCCGAACCCCGGCTGGCTGATCGCGCCGAGCATTTGCCGAGCGCTGACGGCCAGGCCGATTTGCACCTCGGTGATGGGGAAATACACCCCGCCAATGAATGCGAGCAACACAGGCCCCATGGACATGAGAATGTCATTAGCGGCATGGCCTAATGAAACTGCCCAGAAAAGCCGTTCGCGCGGGATGTACATATGCGAGTGTCCTATTTGCGTCTATAGCGCTATTTTCGAATACCCCTAATCGTGCACCAGGGCCGGGGTGCTGTCAAATCCAGTTGGTTTGTGGCCTCAGCATTCTCTAATGCGCATTGAGGCTTCTCTTGGGTGCATTGTATGCGTGCTTACCTCAATTTCGATGCTGGAGAATTTATGATACTGACAACGACTAACTGGAGTATGAAAAGGACCCCCCATGCGCAAATATCTCCTGATGGCCCTGGGCGCTGCGGCTGGCATTGGCCTGCTGTTCAGCTTTACCGGTGGCCATGTGGCTGGACAAAGTGACCTTGAATGTGATCCGTTCGATGGCAATCGCCCTGCTTTTAATTTGAGCTACTGGCCCGATACGGACTTCTGCAATACCACCGTGGACCTGAGCACGATTCGTAGCGGTGGGCCGCCGCCGGATGGCATCCCGCCTATCGACCAACCGCAGTACGAGTCGGTCGAGAGCGCGGGGGAGTGGCTTCAGGGGCCATCCCCACTCATTGCCGTAACCGTAAACGGTGATACGCGCGGTTACCCGCTGGCGATCCTCACATTGCACGAAATCGTGAACACCGAAATCGGCGGTGAGCCGACCGCTGTTACCTTCTGCCCGCTTTGCAATAGCGCGATTGTCTTCGACCGCGTTGTCGACGACCAGACACTCCGCTTCGGCGTGAGTGGCAACCTCCGCAATAGCGACCTCGTGATGTGGGACCGCCAGACCGATAGCTGGTGGCAGCAGCTGACGGGCGAGGGCATCGTCGGCTTCCACGCCGGTACCCAGTTGGAAATTCTGCCGTCGCAGGTGGTGGGCTACAGCCAGTTCGCCGAGGCCTTCCCCGATGGCCAGATTCTCTCCCGTAACACCAGCATCTACGGCGAGAACAGCTACGGTCGTAACCCGTATGCCAACTACGACAGCGGCGAGCCGTTCCTGTTCCCGCAAAGCGAGATCGACCGCCGCCTGCCCTCCACGAGCCGCGTGTTGGCCGGTGTGGTCGGCACACAGCCGATTGCCTACCCCTTCAGCACGCTCGCTGAGGTGAGTGTCATCAACGACACAGTCGATGAGCGCGAGATCGTGGCCTTTTGGGAAAGTGGTGTGTACAGCGCCCTCGATGATCGTGTGATCGACAACTCGGTGGACGTGGGTACGGCTGCTCTGTTCAACCGCGAACTGAGTGACGGCACCGTACTAACCTTCTCCACCGATGCCGATGGCAACATCGTCGACGACCAGACGAGCAGTGTGTGGAACGCCTTCGGCCAGGCCACCACCGGTGAGCTTGAGGGCACGCAGTTGCGCCAAATGCTGGGGGCACCGCATTTCTGGTTTGCCTGGGCAGCCTTCCAGCCAGAGACGGCTGTGTACGGCCTAGAAAGCTAGATATTCGGTCGAAGGGTGGGCACGCTTCCCTGGGGTGCCCCACCCACTTTAGAATATGCTTATGGGGTGGGGCGAGGCCTCGCCCCCTTTTTGTTTGGGGGAGATTAAACATCATGGCAAAACGACGCAACAGCAAAAGCAGGGGACGGCGCGAGTCGCTACGAGCACGCCGCGCCCGCCAGACGCAACAGCAGCGCCTACTCGCGGCGATCGGTTCGGTGCTTGTCATCGCGGTAGTTGGCGCGTATTTCTTGTTTCGGCCAGGGGTTGCACCGCAGGTCGCCCAGGCCCGCATGGAACTCGACCCGGTGTTAGGCAACCCCGATGCGCCCGTTTCCATCGTCGAGTATGGCGCGTATAGCTGCCACGCCTGCCAGTTTTTGCACCAAACCGGCATCCTAGAGCGCATCATCGCCGACTACGACGGTGCTGTGAATTTCATCTTCCGCGACTTCCCAGTCATCACACCCACCTACGACCACATGGCTGCCGAAGTCGCACAGTGTGTGCTCGATGACGATCAGGGTTTATTCTGGCAGTTCCACGACCGGCTGTACACGACCCACTACGCCAACAGTACCCGCGACGAACTCGTGAGCCTTGGGGCCAGCCTTGGCGCCGATCGCGAGTCGCTTGCTAGCTGTGTCGAGAACCTTACCCATTTCAACACCGTGCAATACGATTACAACCGGGGCCAGAACCTCGCCATCCGTGGCACGCCGACGCTGTTCATCAACGAGGCGCGCGTGTTCAGCCTCGATGAGAGCACGATTCGCGGTATCATCGACCAGGAATTTGGGCGCGCAGGCTAACTGGTTTCTAACGCCGATGCGGCACAATGAT
>CAYSVE010000378.1:0-6089 GCA_964434365.1 uncultured Anaerolineaceae bacterium
GCTTTTTGGGCAATTTGATTTACGTGTTGCTGGTGCTTGGCCTGCTGGCCAGCATCGGTTGGTCTGGCGTGGGGGTCGCTGAGGCCGTCGTGCGTCGCGCTGGCGAGCAGATCGACTACGCACAGGTTGCCGACAGCTACCCCCAGGTTGCGACGCAACTCGTCGCCGTACAATTGCCGCGGGATCCCACCCCGTTGCCGACGGTGACGCTCACAGCGGAGCCATCGGCGACGCCGGAGGCGAGTGAGACGCCAACCGCGTCCAACACACCCACCGAAACGGCGACATCGACCGAAACCGCGACCGATGACCCGACTGAAACGGCCACGCACACCGATACGCCCCAGCCATCCGCGACAGAGGAGCCGACGGGAACAGATCAACCCACTGAAACGGCCACTTTCACCGATGAGCCTGCCGACACCCCAACCGACGAACCGACGATCACGCCGCTTGTAATTGCGCAGGCCTTCGAGTTCGCGACGAATACGCCGCGCGCCATCGAGGTGACGATACCGGCCTTGAACACCGTCGCGCCGCCACCCACAGCCGATGTGCCGCCGACGGCTACACTTCCGCCTACGGCCACACCCCCACCCACGGCGACGCTTCCGCCGACTGCCACACCGACGATGACCTTCACACCAACCGAAACCCAGGCCCCCGCGACGGAAACGCCGCGCCCGCTACCGACGATTCTGCTACCGCAAAGTGCCGAACAGGACGAAGCCGCGCCGACCGCCATCCCGACAACGGTACCGCTCGTCAACCGCGAGTACGACCTGTTGAACATCATCTTACTCGGCAGCGACGAGGAAATTACCAACGACAACGTCATCCGCACCGATACCATGATCGTCGTGTCCATCAACCGCGATACCGGCACGGTGTCGATGCTGGCGATTCCGCGTGATCTGTTCGTGTACGTGCCAGGGCTGGGGTTGCGGCGCATCAACGTGGCGTTTGGTTGGGGTTAGCCCGTCGGCTGGACGGGGGGGGGCTTCGGCCTATTACGCCAGACGATCATCTACAACCTGGGCATCAACGTGCATTACTACGCCAAGGTGACCATCAGCGAGCTTGAGGAAATCGTCGATTTGCTGGGCGGCATCAACATCGCTGTCGATTGCGCAATTCAGGACTTTTACCCCGTTGTGCCGGAAGAAGAGCTTGACCTCACGCGGCCCATCGAGGAGAACTACTATCTGCGCACGCTCGACGTGGGCTACTACGCGCTCGACGGCTTCGACGCGCAGTGGTACGCCCGGTCTCGCCGCAATAGCTCCGACTTCGACCGGGGTCGGCGTCAACAGCAGGTGCTAAGGGCCATCTTCCGCAAGGCGCGCGACAACGGTCAACTGCAAAATCTACCGAACCTGTGGTCGGAGGGTTTGGAAATCGTCGAGACGAACCTGGGTTTCGATGACATGCTGGCGCTACTACCGCTCGCGCTGAGCCTCGAACTGGATACGATAGAGAACTTCACCTTCATCCCGACGTACCACACCCAATCGTGGACCACGCCGGACGGCAGCAACGTCCAACTACCGAATTACGACACCCTGCTCCCGCTGATGCAGGACTTCTACACGCCGCCGACCAACAATCAGACGTTTGTCGAGCGCGCACGGATTCTCGTGTATAACGGCACGCCCAGCGAAGACCTCGATCGCGTCGCGGCGGAGCGGCTCGGCTACAGCGGCTTCGGGGCAATCGCTGCGGGTAATGCCGAGCAGGCCTACGCGGAAACCGTCGTGATCGACCGCACTGGGCAGAGCAAGTGTAGCAGCCTGCGCGAAATCGCCGACATCCTCAACGTGAGGCCAGAGAACATCCTCAGTGAGCCGGACCCCAACCGCGAGGCGGACTTCGAGGTGTACCTGGGCACCGGTTACAACTCGTGCACCTTCGGCGTGCTGCCGCCAGACCCGGTCGTCGAAACGGTGGGGTAGGTAGAGGGTTGCGAACCCGTGCAAATTGCCCTATACTTTTGTTCATAAAGTTCGGGGTATGGCGCAGCTCGGCAGCGCGCTTGCATGGGGTGTAAGAGGTCCTGGGTTCAAATCCCAGTACCCCGACTAAAACAAGAAGCCTGCTCACATCGAGTAGGCTTTTTTGCAAATAAGCAGAGCACTCACCAGATGTCCGAAAAATACCCGAGCGGTAAACAGATCAAGCTCACGGCGATGGCGTCGTGCGCTGGCTGAGCGTCTAAACTCGCCCCGGGCGAGCTGGCGCAGGTTCTGCCGCCACTAAATGGGATTTTCCCCCCTACAAATTATCCTTCGCTTCTCGTCGGCCTCGACTCGCCGGACGACAGTGCTGTTTACCAGGTTGCCGAGGACCGTGCCATCATCTCCACGGTGGATTTCTTCCCGCCGGTGGTCGACGACGCCTATGACTTTGGCGCAATCGCCGCCGCCAACGCCCTCAGCGATGTGTATGCGATGGGCGGCGAGCCGATGATGGCCATCAACCTTGTGGCTTACCCCGACGGTTCGATTCCGCTGGAACTGCTCACCGAGATTATGCGTGGCGGCGCGGAAAAAGTCCGCGAGGCGGGGGCAGTCATCGCGGGCGGGCACACCGTCACCGACAAAGAGCCGAAGTATGGCCTTGCCGTGACCGGCACCGTCCACCCGCAGAAGATCATCAAGAAGGGGCGCGCGCGCCCCGGCGATGTGCTCATCCTCACGAAAGCGTTGGGCGCAGGCGTCGTGACGACGGCGCTCAAGCGCGACATTGCCAGCGCGGAGCACGTCGCGGCGGCAGTCGCCAGCATGAGCCGCCTGAACATGCACGCGGCCCGCGCAGCCCAGAAGCACGGCGTCCATGCGATGACAGACATCACCGGGTATGCGCTCATCGGCCACGGGCAGGAGATGGCTCGCCTTAGCGACGCCGATTTGCATATCGATGTGAGCGCCTTGCACTGGCTGCCCGGCGCGCTCGACCTTGCGCAGCAGGGCGTTTTCCCCGGTGGTATGGGCCGCAACCGCGAGTTTTTCGAAACGCACGTCACATTTGCCGATGGCATCGACGAGGCCACACAAAACCTGCTCTTCGACCCGGAAACTTCGGGCGGGTTGTTGATGTCCGTCGCAGCGGACAAGGCCGACGCGCTACTAAGCGACCTGCTAGAAGCCGGTGACGATGCTGTACGCATCGGAGAAGTCGCCGCGGGTAACGGTAAGCTCCACTTTAGCCGATGACCGATAAGCGCTATCAGATCATCGGCAATGTGCTGTTTATGGTGTGCGCGCTACTGTACATCGTCGCGGGGGTCGGTTTTTTTCTTCCTCATACTCTTTTTTCTCCCATATCAACAAAAAACGTCCGCAGATACGGACGTTCTGTTTTTGGGTGGCTAACGGGTTTCGAACCCGCAACCTCTTGAACCACAATCAAGCGCTCTGCCGTTGAGCTATAGCCACCTCGTACCTGCTGAGAATATCACACGCCCAACCCGAAATCTAGACCAATTTCTCGGCGACGACCAGCAGCACCGCGCTGCCGGGGCACCCCTCCTCGACGACACGCGCCTCGAAGCCGACCCCACGTAGCGCACCCAAAAAGCCGCTTGCTTCGCTGTTGCCGCCGCGCTGCCCGGTGACCGCGTACAACCACTCGATGGCTCGTTCGGTAGGGCCGCGCCCCGTGAGTGCGCCGCTTAATACGAGGATGAGTTGTCCGCCGGGTTGTAGTACGCGCCACGCCTCCCGCAGACTCGCCGCCTCGGTGATGAAGGGCGTCGGGAAGGTGCACACCACCGCTGGGAACATCGCATTGGCAAAAGGGAGCGTTTGCGCCGCGCCGCGCACCAATTTGGCCTGGGGGCCGAGCTTCCGGTGGGCGATGCGGCCCATATTCGCCGAGAGGTCGTAGCCGACGGTGGCGTAGCCAGCATTGCGTAAGTCGACCTGTAAATCGCCGGTGCCGTGCGCAAGTTCGAGCACAGGCGCGTCGGCGGGTGGGTGCAGATGCCGCAGGGCGGTTCGTTGCCAGCAGCGCCACTGCCCCAACGAGACGACCTTGCTCACGAGGTCGTAGGTGAAGGCCAACTCGTTGTACAGCAGCCGAAACCCGAACCGCACCAACCGCCACCACCACGTCATGAGAGCGCAGCCAGCACCGTATCCGGGTTATCGGTGATAATCGTATCGACGCCCATCGCTGCGAGTTCGGCGGCGCGGGCCGGGTCGTTCACCGTCCACGTATTCAGGCGCAGGTTGCGTCGCTTCGCGCGCTCAACAAGCGCCGAGGTCACCCCTTTTTGGCCCGGGTGCGTGGCTTGCAGTTCCACACCGAACAGCATCCAGCGCAGGTAGATGGCCGTTTCGTGGTCGTACAAGAACCCGCGCGGGAGTTCTGGCGCTTGTTTGAAGCACTGCCGCAACACCACCGGGTTGAATGACGAAATGATGACGCTATCGGACATATGATGGCGGCGAATCGACGACACGACCTTTTCGACGAGTTCGGGTACGCCCACGTTAAACGAGACCGACTTGATTTCCACGTTCACGATGGCGCGGCCCGCCAACACATCGAACACTTCATCCAGCGTAGGAATTTTCAGCCCGGCAAACTCCGGCGCGAACCAGCTACCTGCGTCGAGTTCGCGCAGTTCGTCATACGGCGTCGACCCGACATGGCCTTCGCCGTCGGTGGTGGCGTCCACCGTCCGGTCGTGGATGACCACCGGTACATCGTCCTGCGAGAACCACACATCCAGTTCGACCCCGTCTGCGCCCTGTTCCAGCGCAAGCTCGAAGGCCGGGATGGTGTTCATCGGTGCGTAGGCCATCGCACCCCGGTGGCCCAACACGAGCGGACGGTCGTCACGATACTTCATGAAACGATGCGCTGCCCCACCTGCACGTCATCGCCTTCCACGCGCACTTCGAACATACGCACCGGCATCACCGCAGGCGGACCCATCGCCACACCGCTCTTCATATCGAAGATGGCCCCATGGGCGCTGCACTTCACCGTGCACGCTTCTAGGTCGAACTGTCCGTCGCTGAGGTCGACATCGGCGTGCGAGCAGCGGTCTTCCATCGCGTAAAACTGCCCATCGATGTTGTAGACGAGCACGTTCGTACGACCCATCTCCACCACCAGCACATCGCCCGGCCCTATCTCATCCGTCGTTGCGACTGTCGTAAAGCTCATAGTTGCCTGTCCTTCTCGTACAAAGGGCGCGCCCGTTTGACCGAACACGCCCTATGATTTTCAGCTTTTGGTTGGCGATTGTAGCGAGTTTGCTACAGTTCGCCCAAGGTGATCTTTTGCTCCACTGCATTTTCGAGGCGTTCCACCACGCGCTCGAACGGGATGCGTTGCAGCAACTCGTGGAAGAAGCCCTCGATGAGCATCATAATGGCGGTGCTGCGCGGGATTCCACGGCTCATGAGGTAGTGAATCGGCTCCTCTTCGAGTGTGCCGAAGGTCGCCGCGTGCGAGCACATCACGTCGTCCGCCTCGATTTCGAGACCGGGGATGCCGTCCATGCGCACATCCTCGCTCAGCAGCAAGTTGCGGCTCGCCTGGAAGCCGTCGATCTTCTGCATTTGCGGCAACGACTTGATCATACCCTGCCACACAGTACGCGCTTCGTCGCGGCCCGCACCCTTGAACAATAGGTCGCTGGTCGTCAGCGGCGCGTTGTGGTTCTGCTGCGTGTCGAGGTCGTAAAGCTGGTCGGTATCCGCAAAGAAGAAGCCGGACATGCGTCCGTTCGCGCCCTTGCCGTCCATCTCAAGTTCGAGGAACTTCTTCAGCAGGGTTCCGCCTAGGTCACCAATAATCCAGTCGAGGTTGGCATCACGCTCAACACGGCCACGCTGGTGGCTGAACTCGAACGTTTTGCGGTTCCAGTCCTGCAAGGCAACGTAGGTGAGGTTGGCAGCCGGGCCGACGAGCAGTTCCGTCGCGCCGATGAACGCCGATTGTGTGTCAGCGTCGGCGGAGAGGTAATCCACAACGACTGTGCCCTGCGCGTTCTCGTCGATGACGACGAGCGAGTGGCCGAGGGTCGCGCCGGGGTGGGTGTTGTACACCACCACGTGCATCGGCACATCGGCGAC
>CAYSVE010000379.1:0-6077 GCA_964434365.1 uncultured Anaerolineaceae bacterium
GAGGCAATGACCCAGATTACCCTTCAGCGAGCCGAGCCGCGGCATGTCATCGCCGAAAACACCCGCCATCGCCTCGATTTCCGTACGGTCGCCGCGTGGGGTGCCCGTCGCGTGGCACTCTACATATTGGAGCGGCACGGGCGGCGCGCCGCCTGTCGCTGCGGCGTGCGCACGCCGAATGGCTACGATTTGCCGGTCGGGCAGTGGCGAGAGCAAATACTTGCCCTTGCCGTCGTTCGATAGCCCCACCCCCGTGATGACCCCGTAGATGCGGTCGCCTGCGTGACGTGCATCGGCGTAACGCTTGAGCACCACGAAGCCCGCGCCCTCCGACGCGATGAGACCATCGGAGCCTTCGCTGAGCGGTGAACTGCTTTCGGCGGGGCGGGGGTGCGCGTGCAATAACGAAAACCCACCAGTGATAAGGATCGGGTCTGCCGCGCTGACAGCACCGGCCAGCATCACATCGGCACGGCCAGAGAGCAAATAGTCCCCGGCGAGCTTCATCGCATACAACGACGACGCGCAGGCAGCATCCAACGCCAGCCGAACGCCCGTCAGGCCGAGCGCTCGATGCAATACATCGACCGGGTAACTGCCGGTGCGCAGCTCGCCGAGGTTCGCCGCGTCAGCATCGGGCCGCGCAAGCTCGAAGGCGTCATCTGCAAAGACATCGCGTAGTGTTGCTTCGATTACATCGTGGTACAGGGGATGCACGATGCGCTTCGAGGTGCGCGTAGGGAAGGACAGATTCCCCAGGATGACGCCGGTTCGGGCTGGTGGTGCGAGCAGGTTCGCATCGGCGAGGGCCGCGCGGGCCGCATACAACGCCCACTGGCTCGTGAGGTCGAGCGCGACGAGTTCGTGCGCGGGCAGGTGGTACCCGGTGGCATCGAACGTAAAATCGCGGATGAAGCCGCCAGCGAGGTTATAGGTTTTGTCCGGTGTGCCCGGCGTCGGGTCGTAGTAATCGGCTGGGTCCACCGGGTGGGTTTCGTGGCGGCTGAGCGCCGTGCGCACATCGCGCCCGTCGACCAGGTTTTGCCAGAGGGCATCTGGCGAATCGGCACCGGGGAACAGGCCGCCCACGCCAACGATTGCCAGCGCGTTTTGCGTCTCAGGGGGCATACGGCTGGAACCTCAAATTTTCGTGATGAACATGCTGCACGCCGTCGACCTCGGCGAGATACCGACCGTCCGTGTCGTAAAAAACCGCATCCGCCGTGGTGATATTGTGGCGGGTTGTCGGCACTACCGAAACAAAGTAGCGGTCGATGGTGTGCAGTGGCCCAAACTGACGCCAGCGAGCGAAGCCAACCGGCAAACTTAACACGCGATGTTGTCGATGTACCCATAGGAGCAGGGCCTGCCACATAGCATCTGCCATAAACGGATCGAACGCCCCGATGCGGAACTGGCCCTGCGCCGCCTCATCAACATGTGGGCGCACACACGCCACGGTGATCGCGTCCTCGGCAAATTGCACCGCGTGGATGCTGCGAAAGTGTGGACCGTGGAAGAGCGTACCGTCTTCGTAGATGGGTAACTGCTGGCCCGGTTGTGAGGCTGCCCCGACGACTGGCGCGGCCACATAAGCCGAGGACAGCCCGACGACTGCGCGGTAGTGCGGCACGTCCCCGGCGGTGATGCTGGCACCGAAGACGATTTGGCCCTCACGCTTTTGCGTTTCGGTGAGGGTGAGCAGATAGGCGGTCGGCGCCTCGACGATGATGCCCTTTAGCACGCTGAAGTCGGCGCACTGCACAAAGTGATACCCGGGGTAAAGGCCCGCTGCCGTCTGCGTCATCCAGTGCAGCGCATGGACCGCTGGCAACACCCGCCGCCCGTCGATGCGATGATGCGCCAGGAAGGGGTTTGCGGCTGGGTCGATGACGCGCTCGATGCGGTGGGTGTGCAGGGTTTCGGTGAGTGGGCGCGGCGGGCGGTCGAAACCGGCCCCGACCACCACCTGCGGATGCGGACGCGGGGCGCGCATCTCGCGGAGGAGGGCCTGCGCACCCGCCTCCTGCGGGATGAGGTCGACGTTGTTGCTCGCAAACAGCGCCTTCAGCGCCGGGGTGACCATCCCACCATCCCACGGCCCCCAGTCGATGGCTTGCACGCGGCTGTTCGGGTAAAGGTGCCGCAGGCGATACACGGCCTTGTTGAGCACATCGTTCGCGAGGGCGTAGTCGGTTTGGCCAGCGTTGCCGAAGGCCGCAGCAGCCGACGAGAACAACACGATTTGTTCTGGCGTGGGCAGTATCTCCAACAGATTTTGCAGCCCGGCCAGTTTGGTATCGTACACGCGGTCGAAATCGGCGGGGGTTTTATCTTGCAGGTGCTTATCGGCCAGCACACCCGCCCCGTGGATCAACCCGGTGATGTGGGCATTGTGCGGGAGCACGGCGTCCAACGCGGCGGCCAGCGCGGCCCTGTCGGTGATGTTCGCCTGAAGGTAGTGCGCGACGGCCCCCACCGCGCGAATCTCTGCAAGGGTGGCCCCAATTTCACGCGAGCTAAGAATCGCATTTGCCTGCCCCCGAAGCTGTGCGGGGTGGGGTTTTTCAGCGTTGCTGCGCAAAAAATCGAGGGCGGCATTTTGTAGCGCCGCTAAATCGACGTGCCCGTGCGCCCATGCGGGTTCCTGCGTGATGTGTTCCGAGCGCCCGATGAGCACGTACGTGCCGCCCATCGCCCGTGCCACGTCGACGACGCAGCGCGCGGTGATGCCCTTCGCACCGCCGCTCACCACGAAAAGCGGCCCGGTCATGGGCGTGGCTCCAGGTTGAGTGTATACCGCACGCCGTCGGCATAGCCGATTTCGGCGAGGTGGGTGTTCGGGTCGTCCAACTCTGCGAGGATGTACGCTGCGGCGTTCGGGTCGTTCGGTGCGATGTCGACCAGTCGACAGAATACCTGCGGCCACTCTACGGCGACCGACTTAAGGAAGCCGCTGAGGCCACCGCTAACGACATCACCCGCAGTGCCGGTTGTCCCGAGTTTGCCATCGGCGCGGGTGATGAAGAGGCACGCCGCGCGCCCGTGTTCGGCGGTGCGGTGCAGCGGCTCGCGCAGGTGCTTCGTGAGGAAGAACGCGAGTTTTGCGCTGGCCTTCGCGGGGTCGGTCAGGGTCAGCGCGTCGTAATCGGCAATTGGCACGATGTGTATGAGCGCACCGACCGTACCGTGAGATGCCGAAATTTGCGCCAGCGCAGTTTCGATCGCGGCTGCGGAGGAATCGGCGAGGGTAAAGGGGGTTTGCGGGTGGGGTACACGGGGCAGCGCCAACCGCACCACATTCCAACCGCGCGCGTGGAGCGCTTCCACCACCGCATCGACGAGCGTGCTGCCGTCATCGGTGACGAGGGCCACTGTCCCAGCGGGCAGCGTCCACAGCAGGCGGTCGGGTGCGGGCAGCGATGTGAGCACCGCATTACGCGTGAGCAATTCACCGGTAGCGGCTGGTGAGGACGGCGCGCGGCCCCCCTCACCTTGGCTAAAATTTGCGGTTTGTTGCCCCCGGATGTAGTCCGCAATTTCGCCGAGCGTATCCAGCCGCGCCATCTCATCGGGTTTGAGCGGTGGCAGGCCCGGCACGGTGTCCTGCATCACACCGAGTATTTCCACGCGCTTGATGCTGTCGATGCCGAGGTCAGCTTCCAGGCTCATGGTCGGTTCTAGCAAGTCGACCGGGTAGCCGGTCTTGTCGCTGACGATGCCGAGCAGCGTGGTTAGCATATCGTCGGAGACGGGTGGGGCCTCCCCCTGCGGCGGTGCCGATGGCGGCGATTCGCTCGCCCGCGGCATCGGCGGGATCGCAGACGGCGGGTTCTTCGGGGTGAGCGGCGGCATAATCGGCCCACTTTTCGGTGCGGGGGTCACGGTCGGCGATGGCCTTACAGGTGCGGGGGCTGCTGAGGCTTCCGCCACGGGTGCCGGGGGCGAAGGCGGAATGTCGTAGCTGAGCCGCAACCCGTTCGATTGGCCCTGACGGTCACCGTTGTGGGCGCTGTTGTGCAAAAATTGTGCCAACAGTGGATCGGAGGCTGTGGCTGGCTCGGGGGCGGCGGGCCACGGCGCGCCGTGGCCGTGGGTACCCGCCTGCACGTTGCCGGACATCGCTTGCATGTAGAGTATGTGGGCCTGGGCGACATCGCGGTTTTGTGTTTGCAGGTCGCCCAACTGATGCAGCACCTGCTCCGCCAAGTGAGGTTGACTATGCGCAAGCTCCATCGCCTGGGCGTAAAGGGCGCTCACACGCTGGTTGAAGTCGCGCTGAAGCTCCAAAAATAGGTGATGTGCGTCAGTCGATGTGTGAGGGCGTTGGGTTGGTGTGTCGGAACGGGTCACGGTTCTGCTCTCCTCAAAAATTCTATCGGGAGTAACCGAATTTGTCGGATGGCTGGTTTGTATGGCGGGCGCGGGGTCGGCGAACGTCGCCCGATTCGCGCTTAGCTGCGCCTCATAGGCCTGTTGGGTCTTGTCGCTGACGTAGTTCGCCCCATCGAGCATGACAGTTAACGGACCCGATTCCTTGGGCGAATCGTTCGGCGGCGGGGCGTACGGGTCGATATTTCGTAGATGCACCCCAAGCACGACCAGTTTCGCGGCGGCCTCGCGGAATTGCCGGTCGCTATCGCCTTTTGCGTTGGGGTTGAGCGCTACCGCGTCGTATGCACCACGCGGGAGAATATCCTCCAACAGCCGTGTGAGGACGTTGCGCGGGCCAATTTCCACGAAGACCCGCCCGCCGTCGCGGTGAATCGCCTCGATCTGCTCGCGAAAGCGAACCGGGTTCAAGATGTGATCCGTCAGCGTCTCGCGGATGCCGTCGGCAAAGCCGGGGTATTGTTCTGCGGTGCTGTTGGCATAGACGGCGGATTGTGACGTGTGCAACGTCACCTCGGACAGCGCCTCGGCGAAAGCGGCCTGCGCGTGACCCACCAACGGCGTGTGGAACGCCGCCGACACCGTCAGCGGGATGACGCGATACCCGCCCCGTTGCAGAACCGGCGTAACCCCATCGAGCGCGTGCTGTGCGCCTGCAATCACGGCCTGCCGGTTGCTGTTGAAATTCGCGACGTGCACGCCGTCGGTACCGCGCAAGTGCGTTTCCAGCGCCGCAACATCGCCGATGACCGCCGCCATCCCACCGGCATCGCCCCCTGCGCGGGCCTTCATCGCCTGCCCGCGCACAACCGCCAAGCGGATAAAGTCGTCATCGCTGAGGACGCCCGCCGCCCACAACGCGGTTAGCTCACCGAAGCTGTGCCCAGCGAGGATGTCTGGTTGGAAGCCTGCCCCGCGCAGCAAGGAGAATAGCATCATGCTGAGTGCACCGAGGGCCGGTTGGGCGTGCTCGGTTTGTGTGAGCCGGGCCGATTGTGCCTGTTTTGTGCTGTCATCGAACGCGGGCGGTGGGTACACGATCTCGCGCAGCGCCCCACCGGGGAAGGCATCGTCGAAGTGTTCCATGACCGTTTGCACATGCGGGAAGTGGTTGAGCAAATCGCGGCCCATGTTCACATATTGGCTGCCCTGCCCGGGGAACAAAGCGACCACCTTGCCGGGTGTCGCCCCCCGCCGGTAGATGATCCCCTGCCGCAGCTCCCACGCACTTTCGCCTGGGTTCGCCCGCAGATGATCGAGCGCTTGCTGCAATTTTTGCTGCGCCTCGTCGTCATCGGCGGCAACGAACCCTACCCGCGCGTGCTCATCAGGCAGCGGGTCGGCATTTGCGGGGTAGGCCAGGTGGGCAAGTCGTGTTGCCGCGCGCAAATGCCCTTGGAGCGTATCCGCGAGTTGCGCGGCGTCTGCGGCGTGAAGGATCACCATCTGCGGGGTGGCGTGCATCCGATGTGCGCGCAGCGGTGAATCGGTGGGTGGCGTGTGTTCTTCCAGTATCACGTGGAAGTTGGTGCCGCCGAAACCAAACGAACTCACCCCCGCCCGGCGCGGATGCCCCCGGCGGACCCACGGGCGCGCCTCGGTGTTGACGTAAAGCGGCGTGGTCGGTTCGGCGAGGGCCTCGTTGGGGTGCTCGGTCATCAGATCGCGCTTCCACCGGCCCCGCA